>NZ_JAHHPM010000228.1 GCF_024606345.1 Endozoicomonas sp. YOMI1 | reverse complement strand
CCCCATCAAACTCTCATGATCCCGGGCAGAAATAGGTTGTTTCACATCCAGCAGGCTCCGATATGCATTCCCACGCGGAGCATGGGAACGAGGTTGTATCAAGGTATAGCTGCAGGAAAGTCCAGGCCGGTCATTTCATTCAGGCCAAACATAATGTTCATATTCTGAACGGCCTGTCCGGCTGCCCCTTTGACCAGGTTATCAATAACAGACAATATGACCACAGTGTCACCACCCTGTGGACGATGGATGGCTATACGACACTGGTTACATCCACGAACAGACCGGGTTTCCGGATGGCTGCCCACAGGCATAACATCGACAAAGGGCTCACCGGCAAAGGTACTTTCATACAACCCCTGAAGATCAATACTATGATCTTTGACCGTGCAATACAGCGTGGAGTGGATACCACGGATCATTGGGGTCAAATGCGGAACAAATACCAGATCACCGGTAAATGGGGATACGCCCGTTCCCGGCATGCGTTCAATACCTTGCTGAATTTCTGGCAAATGACGATGACCAGCAACACCATAGGCCTTGAAAGACTCGGATGCTTCGCAGAGCAGAGTGCCCACATTGGCGCCACGTCCAGCGCCACTGACACCTGACTTGGCATCGACAATGATATTGCCACTGACCAGCCCTGCTCTCACCAGGGGTAATAAACCCAGCTGGGTTGCCGTTGGATAACAGCCGGGATTGGCCACCAGTCGGGCGTTAGCAATATCTGCACGGTTCATTTCTGGCAGGCCATACACCGCCTCTGTTAATACGTCCGGGCAGGCATGCTCGATACCATACCACTGCTGCCACAGCGCTGTATCACTGAAGCGAAAGTCAGCCGCCAGATCAATCACCCGAACGCCTGCAGACAGTAATTCCGGAACAGACTCCATGGCAATACCATTGGGTGTGGCAAAGAACACCAGGTCACATGAGGTAAGCTGTTGCTTATCAGGAAGCGAAAAGTTCAGCTCAAGCTTGCCCCGTAATCCGGAAAACAGTTCACTGACCGGCTTCCCCGCTTCAGAACGGGAAGTGATCATACTCAACTCAACATTTGGATGAACCGATAGCAACCGCAACAGCTCCGCTCCGGTATAGCCTGTTCCACCGACAATGCCCACTTTAATCATCTGATGTTTCCGTTACTTCTGGATTATTGTTTGACCCGGTGATCTTAACAGAACTCTGTCGGATAACGTCGCTTCATTAGTGAAGGAGGCTGAATCAGTATTTTTTCAATGGGGTAATCAGATCGTTCAACCCATTCACCTGAACCTCCAGAGTCAATGCCAGCAGTTTACCCAGTTCACCTTCCGGAAACCCTTTTTCTGCGAACCAGAGAAGATAGGGCTCTGGCAGATCGATCAGCCTTCTGCCTTGGTACTTTCCAAAAGGCATGGTCTGGTTGGCGATTTTGATCAGGTCTTCTTTATCGAACATCGGGTTTTCTCAGGGCAAATTACAGTAATAGGCTGATCAGCCATGGCATAAGAAGCGGCATGTAGATAGCACACAGACACATCCCCAGGCTGGAATAGACACCCATGGTCAGATCCAGTTCAAAAGCCCGGGCAGTGCCGCCTGCATGAGCGTTTACCCCCATGGCAAAGCCAATGGCCCTTGGGTCAGTCACGCCAAACTTGCGACACAGTACGGGTCCCACCAGCGAACCATAAACGCCGGAAATAATGACCACCGCAGCCACCAGAGGGATAATAGCGCCATACTGTTCGCCCATCACCAGGGCAACCGCTGTGGTTACGGCTTTGGTAGAAATGGATAACACAACGTCTCTAGAACCGCCAGTTGCCAGAGCCATCCCCATACCAATAAACGCTGCCAGAAAGCCACCGATCAGTAATGAACACATAAGAGGCCCCGCCAACTGACGAAGGGTGTGAAGCTGTCGTGAAAGCGGAACCGCCAGTGATACCGTAAAGGGCGCCAGCAACATCTTCAGCAACTCGCTGTGTCTGGTATACATATCGGGCTCAAGTGGAGAGCAGCGAATCACCAGAAAAACCAGCAGACTGGTGCTAAACAGCGGATGAAGCCACCCTTTGCGCCCCATACGATTAAACAACTTTTCCGCCAGCAGGAAAGCGCCCAGATTGATCAACACAATGGCAACCGGGCTGTTAATTTGCCGCTGCAATAATCCGTAAGAGAAACTGATCACCTCATCCATGATGGTTCTCTCCGCCAGCAAAGCGTTTAAGCAGCCACTGCAGGAGAACAGCCGTTAATACCAGGGAAACAGGGGTCGCCACCAGCATGGCCAGAGTGATAGGCAGCCATTGCTGCAAGAGCAGGTCACTCAGGAAGAAAATACCAACACAGCCCGGGATAAACAGCACGGCCAGATAACGGATACAGAACTGGCTCACCTTATCAAGAGATTCACTGACACCTCCAGACAACTGAAGATAAATCACCAGAAGTATCAACCCCATTACTGAGCCGGGAACCGGAAGACTGAGTACGTCGCTTAACAGGTCACCCAGCACGGTAAAAAACAACAAAGTGACAATGCCTGATAGCGCTCCTGATGACATCGCTTGACTCTCCTGAAGCAGCTATAAGTAGTTAACCAAATGAAATCATATTTTCTGGCTAACTACTTACGCTGCACGCTAAAAACTGGTTTCTGTCGATCTTGTTTCGCTGTGAACTCAACGCAGGTGCAACGAAACTTCAACCGATCTTCGTTGAAATTCCTCGCAATAGCCCTACTATTACTTGTCATTCCGCATTGACCAGATGTCCAGAATAACTTGCTCGCTATCATATTCAGAAGGCGGAATTGGTATAACTTGTCAGGACTTTATAAACAACTAATGCCTGTCTATCAGGACATCAAAGAGCACGGAAAGAGGGGCTTTTTTAAGTGCTCTTTAGCGTGAATAATATTTTGCTCCAGCAAAAGCTAACTGGCAATACACCCAATCAGTCCATATCCAATAATTGAACAGCACGCAACGCAACAGTCACCCAGCGTCCCATTACCACACCAGGACTCTAAACAACTCTGTTCCCTACGATGAGCTATTCTACTTGTGGTTGGCACCAGTTCATCAAGGCGCAGCCTTGCGACCAGGGCCTCCCGTCGCTGATTTGCTTCGCTTCTCGCAAACTGTTGCGACTCCGCATAAGAAGGCGGGGGCGCTTCAGGCAGTCCTTCATCGGGATAAGGAGGCGCACTGGGAAGCGCGGTACCTGAAGGTTGTGAAGTAACCACACTCCTGAGAATATGAAAGCATTTTTCCGGACTGTCTCCAGAGCCGCATTTCCGTGCTCCATGCTCAGTGATGTCGTTTCCCTTCGCTAGAATGGGCGTAATAGGCATGCCTTGCATAAACCAGGTTCTCCAGAAAATTAAGTTCAGTGTTGAATGTTATTAACTACCCAAGCCTAAAAGTGGCTAAATCCTTCCTTTATTTTGACCTTTCAAATAGGAAAAGGTTCATCAGAGTCTGACCCAAATGAGCTTTTAAACAGCGCAGACAGTCATTGGGTCGTCTTGGGTGATAGACAGTAAATGCAAATTATCAGAACTAAAAAAATACTTTAAGCGGTTACAAAACAAGAAGACAAATAATAGAGAAGAAGCCAAACTGGCCAGAGGCCGTTGTGTACTGGAAGAACAAAAAACCGACAGCGCATTATTTCAAAACATGCAACTTGATTTACTCTTCCAACCTGTAAAAATGTTTACAAATTCAATAACAATCGGGTTTAACAATGCTTTGGATAACAGCTTTCCACATTATCGCCATGACCTGCTGGTTTGCAGCCCTCTTCTATCTGCCGAGGCTTTTTGTCTACCACACCATGAGTGAAGACCAGATCAGCAGAGATCGCTTTGTCATCATGGAAAGAAAGCTTATGCGTGGCATCGCCACACCCTCCATGATTGCTACCCTGATTCTTGGCCTGTGGCTGTTACACTACATCCCCGGCTACATCAGCGCCCCCTGGATGCATGCAAAACTGACGCTGGTAGTTCTGACCGTGGGCTATCACCATATGTGTGCCCGCTATATGAAGCAACTGGCCAACGGCACCAGTACCCACAGCCACACGTTTTTCAGAGTTTTCAATGAAATTCCTGTGATCTTCCTTGTTGGTATTGTCATTCTGGTCGTTGTTAAGCCCTTCTAGGAGGCTGTCCGAGAATAGCGCTCGTCTAGGCGACCCCGTAGCGAGGATTGTGAGAAATTTAGGATAAAAATTTCTGATTCTGAGGAGAATAGCGGGGCTATTTGACGAAGAAGCA
>NZ_JAHHPM010000227.1 GCF_024606345.1 Endozoicomonas sp. YOMI1 | reverse complement strand
GAGCTTCTATCCATATTTATATTTCATTAATTCATGAAAATATAAAAAGCAGACTGCTGTTCTGCTCAGAAGTTCATTTTGGTGGAATGTCTATAATTCCCGGATCTGTTAATGATTACCAGAAGGCTGCCGATAAGCCAGTGGACAACAACAGTTTGATGTGACAATCTGACCAATGTTACATTTTGTTGATCATAATGTTGATACCGCCTTTCTACGCAAGGACTTGCGTTCAACCTAGAGAAAAAACCAGAGTTTTTCCATGCAAAAAAGGACTTTATACATTGGTAACCTGGCGTATACCGCCGTTGAAGAGGATCTTGAGCAGGCTTTCGAATCATTTGGTGTTATTGAAGATATCAAACTGATGAGGGATCGGGAGACTGGACGCTCAAGGGGCTTTGCATTTATCACCTTTGAACAAGAAACGGAAGCTGAAGCCGGCAAGGCTATGGATGGCAAAGAGGTGGCCGGACGTCCATTAAGAGTGAATGAGGCTCGACACAGGGAGTCCGGACAGCGAACTCCAGTCAAAAGAAAACCCAAAGCCTTTAATAACAACTTTAACCGCTAATGGCTTAATCTGATTGTGCTGTCAGCTTCCCGGATAACCGTGCTCACCACTTTTATACGTAATATGGCACATTAGACGCGCACCATCCCAAGGGAGCCCCCAAGAAACAAATTTTGGCAACACCAGTAAAGAGCGCAGAAGCACCGGCAGCTTGAGCTCGCAGAGACAGAAAAGAAAACATATAAGGCCGGGGATCATCCAAACCATAGAGCGAGCTAGAAGCACTAGCAGCAGCTAGAGCATGAGCTTGATCTTGTATACACACAGCGAACGTACAAGCCGCGGCAACAGCCCCGGCGGCAGTAGCATAACCTTTGTGGACTTCTGCAGCAGCCCCGAAAGTCCCGATAGTAACCGCAGGAAAAAACGTGGTAATAACATTGCCAATGAAAGTAACAAAGCGCGGATCCAAAGACCCTTCATAAATTAAGTTGAGGGCAGTGGCGAGGCCGCAGGTGCAGGAAAGAAACAAAGCACTTTTACCAAAGATTGGGATAGCTTTTATTAAAATATCTACTACTCGATCATACAACGGGATACGGTTTATCTGTTTTACTTCGTCATCAAATAATTG
>NZ_JAHHPM010000226.1 GCF_024606345.1 Endozoicomonas sp. YOMI1 | reverse complement strand
TTTTTCATCCCTGAGGGTGGCGCAAAACATTTTCTCGCGCCATGGGCATTTGTGGCTCAAAAAAATCAGTGCATCAAGCCAAACAGCTTACCGCGATAGCGCTTGGCAATCGGATTACCCTGCCCCAGCTGATCAAATACCTGCAACATAAGCAGCCTGGCACCATCTTCACGAAACTCACGATCCCGGCGAACAATCGTCAGCAAATTCTCCAGCGCCTCTTCATTCTGGTCAGCAATCACCAACCGAATCGCCAGCTGGTAGCGAGCCTCATGATCATTTTCATTGTCCGCCAGTCGGGCTTCCAACGCATTCCGGGCAGGAGCATCCGCAACCATTTCGTAGAAAGACAGCTTGGCTTTCGGCTGGGCAATGCCTTCTGCATCTGCGGGGAGCACAGCCATCAACTGACGGGCTTCATCAATGCGACCCAGCTCCAGCAGTAGATTCACCTGCAACACTTGCAGGGCATGGTTATCAGGCTCATCCAGCAAAATATTCTGGAGTAACTTCAGTGCCTGGCCAGCCTCGCCTTCAGCCATCAGCGCTTCAACCTGCTGACGAATCCTTTCTGCCGGACTCATGGTCAAGGGATCCAGTACTTCACGAAGCTGCTCTTCTGACTGAGGTCCACTGAACACCTGAGCCGGTCTTCCCTGGTGCAAAACCACCTGCCCGGGTAACGCTCTTACCTGCAGTTGATTCACCAGCTGCTGCGCCAGCATCTGCTCGGTTTCTGCTGCCACTTTCGCCAGTATCAGCTTGCCCTGATAAGAGGCAGCCAACGCTTCCAGAACATCCAGTTGAGCCGAGCAGGCCGGATCACTCTGCATGCCTATATAAAGAAGCACTGGCTGATCTGCGGATTGCTGAAGCACTTCCTGAATATTCGCTTCTGTCACATCCACCACGAAGCTTTGCTCATTCATCACATTTGCCACCTTGAAAATCCTGCTGAAATCAGGGCCTATGCCACTCTTCTAACTAACTGCAATGACCACTGAACGATGAGGGAATAATAATGATACTTTCAACTGACAATAAGGTCTTTGCCAGCATTTTTAACCCGCCGTTTTTTAGCGATCAAGTTCTGCCTGAAGCAATGTGATTAAACACTTCGCCGCAATCCACCGGAGTATCAACCCGACAGCACAAACCTTTTCTTTAAGAATATCTTGGAATTAACAGCACTTTGTATAACCAGGCTTTAACCCGGCACTGCCAACATTACTTTACCCACAGAATCTGTGGATAAGTTTGTGGATGATCCCTCACAACCCGTCACAAAGACCGATGTTTACTACCTCCTTATTAAACTGATTATTTTTTGATCTATTTTTTCTCTATATTTTTCAATAACTTAGGATAAGTGCTTACAAAATCAGTCACTTATGGAAGCGAAAAAAAATACACGCCAATCGCTTGACATTTGTGCATAAAAAAATTTTACCAACCCTTTCCGACCAGAGCCCTGAGGCACATACCGAAAATCCCGGAACAAAGCCTTAATAACAAACAGTTATTAATAAACCAGATCCAAAATGAGTAAACCCCAGATCTGTAGAGAGACGTTCTGCTCATTTTTCCTGTAGAGAACACGGGTTATTTGCTATGATTTCGAACCTGAACATCCACGGTCACACCTTGCGCTGGGTATAGCTGAGTATAGGTATAGTTGTACCGCCATCATTCGTAATAAATCGTCATTACAGAACAGAACACAGAACAGGTAGCTGCAATGAGTCTTGCTGATAAGGTCCTGGCCGAAAACAACGATCTCCCGATTCGCACCGACCTTCCTATTCACTCCGGCAAGGTACGCTCAGTTTACTGGCTTACCGAAGCTGACAGCCAGCGGATCATCAACGAAAAAGGCTTTGATGTCGCTGCAGGTGCACCACTGGCCATTATGGTTATTTCTGACCGAATCAGTGCTTTTGACTGTATCTGGCAGGGTGAAGGGGGACTGAACGGTATCCCTGGCAAAGGTGCTGCGTTAAATGCGATCTCTAACCACTGGTTCGATCTCTTCAGGCAACATGGCCTGGCTGACAGCCATATCCTGGATATCCCTCATCCACTGGTCTGGATTGTCCAGAAAGCACAACCTGTGATGATTGAAGCCATCGGTCGCCAGTATATTACCGGCTCAATGTGGCGCGCCTACAGCAAAGGCGAGCGCGAGTTCTGCGGTATACGAATGCCGGAAGGACTGGAGAAAGATCAACAACTGCCAGGGCTACTGATTACCCCATCAACCAAGGGCGTATTAAGGGGCATTCCCGGAGTGCCTGAGGCTGATGACGTCAATATTACCCGGAAGGACCTTGAAGATAATTACACGGCTTTCAATTTTCGTAATCCTGACGATATTGACCGCTACGAAACCCTGCTTCAGGAAGGCTTCCATGTTATCAGCCAGTCCCTGACATCCCTTGACCAGATTTTTGTCGACACCAAATTTGAGTTTGGTTACGTCACCGATGCCCGTGGACAGGAAAAGCTGATTTATATGGATGAGGTTGGCACGCCTGACTCGTCCAGGATTTGGGATGGTGAAGCGTATCGTCAAGGTCAGGTGGTTGAAAATTCAAAAGAGAGCTTCAGGCAGTTTCTGCTTAATCACTTCCCTGATCCTGATATCCTGCTGAATAAAGAGAGAATGCCGGAGCGGGAAGCCCTTGCCAGACATCATGCATTGCCGGTAAGAGCATTGATGGACCTCTCCCGAACCTATACAGAGATCGCTGAAAAGATTACCGGAAAGCCTCTCAACCTCTCTGAAAACCCCAAGGCAGAGATTATTGAGATTCTGGATAATGAGTATGGTTTGATCGATTCCATGTAACCCATTAATAGAAACAACGGGTGTTCAACGATAGATATCAGAGGTTTTCTTTCAGCCTGACGGGTTTGCCCGCTTCGCCGGGCAAATAAAAAAAACCGGAGCAATCCAGGCTTTCAGTTAACACAATCGATACCAGAACTCAGCCCAGTTGCTCCATGACTTCTGCAGGAATGTCCGCATTGGTATAGACATTCTGAACATCATCCAGATCTTCCAGACGATCAATCAGTTTCATGATTTTCTCGGCCCCGCCCAGATCAAGCTCTGCCTGCGTAGAAGCGATCATGGCAACTTCACCGCCAGCAGGTGAAAGCCCTGCCGCTTCCAGAGCGTCCTTAACAGCCATAAATTCAGTCCACTCAGTCAGCACTTCTACTGAGCCATCATCATTAGTGATGACATCTTCAGCACCGGCTTCCAGGGCTGAGTCCATCAGCTGCTCTTCATCAATACCTTCTTCAAAGAAGATCTGGCCTTTGCGTTCGAACAGATAAGCAACGGAACCATCGGTTCCGAGGTTACCACCATGCTTGGAAAAAGCATGACGAATTTCAGCCACCGTCCGATTACGGTTATCCGTCAGGCACTCAACCAGAACCGCGATACCACCAGCACCGTACCCTTCATAGGTGACTTCTTCCATATTGGAATCATCTTCACCACCGGCACCACGGGCAATAGCGCGGTTAATGGTATCCCGGGTCATATTGGCGGCCAGGGCTTTATCAACGATTGCTCGCAGCTTCGGGTTATCCTCAACGTTACCGCCGCCCTGCTTCGCAGCAACGGTCAGTTCGCGGATGATTTTGGTAAATATCTTGCCCCGCTTGGCGTCCTGCGCAGCCTTACGGTGTTTGATGTTGGCCCATTTACTATGACCTGCCATAGAAACCTCTATTTAAAAACGCTTTGCTGGCAACCGCTCCACTGAGAGGCTGCCATGATTAATCAGTGACTGGTTGCAGATGCCGGATCACGACGAATGCGCAGATTCAGATCACGGAGCTGTTGACTTTCCACTTCACCCGGAGCCTGAGTCAGCAAACAGGAAGCTGACTGGGTTTTCGGGAAGGCAATCACTTCACGAATGTTAGTCGTACCACACAGCAGCATCACCAGACGGTCCAGACCAAACGCCAGACCACCATGGGGTGGCGCACCGTACTTCAGGGCATCCAGCAGGAAGCCAAACTTCTCACGCTGCTCTTCTTCCTGAATGTCCAGTACACGGAATACCGCCTGCTGCATTTCCTGACGATGAATACGGACGGAACCACCACCCACTTCATAGCCATTCAGAACCATATCATAAGCACGGGAAAGTGCCTGAGAAGGATTAGCTTCCAGCTCTTTCGCAGAGCAGGTTGGTGCCGTGAATGGATGGTGCAGCGCAGTCAGGGAACCATTATCGGTCTCTTCAAACATTGGGAAGTCAACAACCCACAATGGCGCCCAGTCGCAGGTATACAGATTCAGATCTTCACCCACCTTACAACGCAAAGCACCCAGCGCCTCATTCACAATCGTTTCTTTATCCGCACCAAATAAGACGATGTCGCCATTGGCAGCACCAATACGGGACATGATATTCATGGTGACATCATCACCCAGGAACTTGATGATTGGCGACTGAAGGCCGTCAACCCCTTTCTCCAGCTCATTCACCTTGATCCAGGCCAGACCTTTGGCACCGTAGATGCTGACAAACTTGGTGTAGTCGTCAATCTGCTTACGGCTCAATTCAGCACCGCCAGTCACTTTCAGCGCGGCAACACGGCCTTTAGGATCTTCTGCCGGCCCTTTAAATACCTTGAAGTCAACACCGGCCATCAGGTCAGCCAGATCCACCAGCTCCAGGGGAATACGCAGGTCTGGCTTGTCAGAACCATAACGGCTCATGGCTTCGGCATAGGTCATGCGTGGGAATTCGACACCGAGATCCACGCTCTTCACTTCCATGAACAGTTTTTTGATCAGGGACTCAGTAATTCCCATGATCTGAGCTTCATCCAGGAAGGAGGTCTCAATATCAATCTGGGTAAATTCAGGCTGACGGTCAGCACGCAGATCTTCATCACGGAAACACTTGACGATCTGATAGTAGCGATCAAAGCCAGACACCATGAGCATCTGCTTGAACAGCTGTGGAGACTGGGGAAGTGCGTAGAAGTGCCCCGGATGCACACGGCTGGGCACCAGGTAGTCCCGGGCACCCTCCGGAGTTGCCCGGGTCAGTATCGGTGTTTCAATGTCCAGAAAGCCGTGCTCTTCCATAAAGCGACGCACTACGGCGGTAGCTTTGCTGCGGATAATCAGTTTTTCCTGCATTTCAGGACGACGCAGATCAACAACCCGGTTACGCAGGCGAACATCTTCACCCACGTCGGTATAACCCTCAATCTGAAAAGGCGGAGTCTGAGCCTGGTTAAGGATTTCCACCTGCTTACCCAGCACCTCAATCTCACCGGTAGACATATTGCTATTCACAGTGCCTTCCGGACGGGGGCGCACGATACCGGTAATTTTCAGGACATATTCGCTCCGCACCTTGTCAGCCAGTGCAAACGCTTCTTCAGTATCAGGGTCGACCACGACCTGAGCCAGGCCTTCGCGATCACGCAGGTCCAGGAAAATCACGCCACCGTGATCACGACGGCGATGTACCCAACCGCAGAGGGTGACTTCCTGCCCATCATGGGAAAGATTCAGTTCGCCGCAATAATGGCTGCGCATAATATACCTCAAATCAGGAATTCAACTGGATTTCATCCATACAGCCGCCGGGCTGAAAGGAAGTGGATCAATCACTGGTTGCCGGGCAACTCTTTTATTCACTGGTTGCAGGGCAACCGGCACAACTGCTCTTGCTATCCCTGGCTGGACAGTGGTTATCACTGGAAGACAGGTTTTTCTCACTGCCTCCTTTGAAGTCGGTTTCATAGCAACCACCACCTTTCAGCCTGAAGGCCGACGCGCTTGACAGCTTCTTCAGTGCTGCGTGGCCACAGACAGGGCAATCACTCAACGGTTCATCACCGAATTTTTGAATCGCTTCAGTCACTTCGGAACATTGCTCACACTGATACTCATAGATCGGCATTGACGCTGGCCTATCCTTTTACTTACAACAGCAAGCACCATCAATATCGCATTGAACTGGGGTGCTTACGTTTACTGATTCGCAGAAAAACGGCCATTATACCCCAAAGACAGGCAGAGTCAGCCGTTGTCAAACAAAAAAAGCCGCACTGATCACCAGTACGGCTTATCAAATAGGATTAACAACACCGAATCCTTTTTTGGTCTATTCTATCTTCGATATTGTCCCTCAAACCGGATGAGATTTGGCCATATCCGCCTCATAGCGTTCCCGATCCCTGACCGCTTCGATAACCATGGCATCGACCTCTCGCTCTGCTTCAAGCAGTTGGGCAAGCTGATTAGACTCAACAGAGTCAACAATACCCCCACCAGATTTCTTACTCAGCGCTTCTTGCATATCAGCCATTCGCTCTTTTAAAAGAAGCAGTGCAAAAGCCTGTGGATTATTGGCCCCTTCAAGACTGAGACTATCGCCAAGATAAGGCTGATCGACGGGATTTTCTTCACTGGCTGTCAAAGGTGGCTCTGCAAGCGTTATCAGAGACTGTGATTTTTTGGCATCCTCAAGACTGAGATTATCGCCAGGGTATGGCTGATCGACTGTATTTTCTTTACTGTCTGTAACCAGTGGCTGTGCAAACAGCATCGAAGCCTGTGAATTATCGGCAGCCTTAATAACGGGACTATTGCCAGGGTATGGCTGATCGACGGGATTTTCTTCACTGCCTGTCACCGGTGGCTCGGCAAGCAGTAACAGAGCCAGACCTTCAGCAGCATCAGTTAACTGTTGCTCAGATGGAGCGGACTGACTTCTCACAGCGGCCAGTGCAGAGGTATCTCGAGCCGAATAGAAACTGAACAGCTTATCAACCAACTCCGGGCTTACCAGCGATTTCAAATCCTCAGTAGAACCTTTAACACCTTGGTGCTTAAGACTTTTAACGTCACGATCAGATTCCCGAACGGTCTTCCTTTCGTACTCAGCAACAATAAGACTGGCCAGCCTGGAGCGAACCTCGTCACTGTCAAAACGCTTTTCTATTACCTTTAATTCATGTTTAAGTTCATCCAGCTGCTCTTCACCGGATTCCAGTGATTCCGGACTCACAGGCTTCACCAGGGGGACCATCAGGTCCCTGGCCGCATTATCCTCACCACTAATCAAAAACAGCCCCTCTTTTGCCGTAAGTCGTACCTCCTCGTTCATTTTCTTCCCTTTTAATTTTTCTATTTCAACATCCAGTGCTGGCTTCTGACTGTCAGAAGCCTTATCCCGTTCTGCCTGTTTGCTATTGATCAAATTCTGCGTACCCTCAATCGATTTTTTTAATGCACCAATTTCCAATGAGAGAGAGACTTGTGCCTGCCGGTCTGCAGCCCGTATTTCAATCGTTGTCACGCTATTAAGTACCTTAAGGTCATTAATTATACCTCTTAAGGACAACAACAGGTTCTGGGTATCAGAAAAATAAAGCTCCCCCGGAGCCAACGCATTATTATAGGCAATCGTGGCACGGAACGTATCAAGCTTGCTCTGCAACGCCTGCGCCAGATAATTAACACCACCAACGCCATTACCTGCAGGAGCATTCAAAGAGACACCCGCCTGGCTTCCGCCCGAACTGGAACCCCCAGCTTGCGAGACAGAGTTTGCTGAACTGTAGCCACTACTTACCCCATTTCCGGGATCTGACGAAACGTTAACCGGTGCGCCCGGAGCAGGAGTAATTCCTGTTTGTACACCACCCGATTCTCCAACTAAACTCGACATAATAACGCCCTCCCTGACCCTGCCATGCCTGAAAATCACCCTGCCCAATATTCTTTAACGGGCAACAAACAATACCCGGAACATCTTCACTGCAACTTGCCACCAACAAAACTGGTCAATTTTTTCGCCTGCTGAAGCTCATCTTTCCAACGGGCAGATTGGCTCGCTCTCATCACCGCCTCTGATAAGGCTTTTTGGGCCAGAGACCACCGTTCAATCTCAATAAAGCATTTAGCCATCATCAGTGAAGCCCTTGGGTCCTTCTGATCAAGCTTTTCCCCATGAGCCAGCGTTGCCGCACCCTGGGCAAAAAGGGAAAGCTCATACTGAGACAGGCCCAGGCCAAGAAAATAGGAATAGCTGGTATGATCAAGCAGGCAAAGATGTCGGAAGATCTTTAATGCATCGTTATAATGACCGGAATTAAACTGGGCAAAAGCCACCCTGTACATGGCATCAAGTTGACTTTGGTCCATATTACGAAGTTCTTTCATGGTGCCACCCTTAGCCAGATAAGCGAGCCAAAGTGGCGCTGAGGACGGCTGATCAGCCTTATTATCCATAACCCTCAAAAGCCTCATCCCTGATAAAATTATTTAAGGTATTATTCAATTATAACCAGTTTATGTTTATACCCATTCATCATTAGTAGTAACAAGACAGAAAGCCAACCCAATCACGTTAAAAATCAAACGGTTATTCAAATCGCCGTGCTATCTGTTTTTTTTACCCAGCATCTGAATTAAAAATCAATCATTGGGAATTTACAGAAACTTCAAGAGAGAGTGAATACAACCCGGAAATTAACTACTTGTTTCAAAAAAACCAGCTCATAGGGATTTGACTGAAGCTTCAGAACGTACAATAACTCATTGATAAAGCCATCACCGAGATAAGCAAGTCAGATAATGAAATACTTGTATGCATTGGCATACTCTGATTAAAAGGCATCTGGAATATTCATTCACTAATTTTTAAGCAAAAAAAGAGGGCATACGCCCTCTTTTTTCAACTTAAGCAATTAACTGCTTAAAATGCAGCAACAGAGTAAGTCAGGTAGAGACGGTTAATATCTGCATCATAGAGAGAAGCCAAGCGCCCTTGATCTTTTGCATCATCAGCACCACCCTGAGCACGGTAGTTCACATACAACCAAGCTAAGGAAAGACCTTCAAGAGACCCATCAAATGCATAAGATACATAACTTCCATACTCTCTACGCTTAAAGTCAACAATCTCTTTAGCATCAGTACCTTTGGCGTACCATAGATCCCAGCTCAGACCGTCAAGCCCCTGATCAGCGAAGTTATAACCTGCACTCACCAAATAGGCTTTCTCTTCTGCAAGGGAGTAGTCTTCCCATTGAGCCAAGCTTGAGTTGAAGGAGTCATTATTACCAGATACGTAGTAATCTACATAATCATTGTCTTTGGTCTTGTTATAACCAACGCCAACATAAGCAGATCCATAGTTGTAGGTAGCATTCAGATTATAGTATTTAGACTTATAGTCAGATCCAAATGCCTTATCACCGAGATTTCCAGCACTTTTAGACCGACCATATCGTGCATCTAAATCCACAGAACTAACATCATCCAACTCAAAGCTATAGCCCGCTTTCAAGAGAGTCTGTTGGACGGCTTCTTTTGACTTGCCATACTCAGCCGCAAGATCAAGTCCCTCATAGCTATATGTGGCACCCAAGATTTGAATTTTCTCAACAGCCAACTGTACATCTGTATCATCATCTTCGCTGTCGATATCAGCGCCGTACTCAGTGTAACCCAATACCAAGTCATTACTCAGAGTGGAAGTATTACGCTCACTAAAACCTGTTAACTCGGTGTAATACAGATTTGCGCCTTCAAACCCAACAGACAAGTCAAAACCTGTAGAGCTGGCCGCCAGAACACGTGAACCGGAATCAGAATAAGTTTCCAAACCACGCTTCTTGACACCAACAGTACCTTCAAAATCAACCCCACTGAAAGAGTGCTTTGCTTTCAGGTAAGCCTGCTGAAACCCGGAAATGGCATCATCTTGTTTACCATCAGATCCACCAGCAACGTTAGTAGCAAATCCTGAATCAACATCCAGCGGCCCAGCGTAACCGGCAGTTACAACCGCACCAACCAGATCATTGACATAACCAGTATCAAAATCAGCAATCAATGCATGAGACCAGTCATGGCCACTCTTCTTACCGGCATCTTTATTGTTTGTATCAAAGTAGTAGTTCTTGTAGGTAAACGTCAGACTCGGATCCATAGTCACAGCTTCAGAAGCTTGAACAGAGGTAGCGGCAACAGCTGCAGCAACGGCTACACCCAGTGCGCTTTTAGCGAGGGTTTTCATAATCGGAATTGCTCCCTGAGTACTTTGTGTTGTGTATATTATTGCGACTACCACCAACTGACATAAGCAGTTCCCCTTGGCGATATACATCCTTTTCGCAATGTGAAGTCATTTTTCTATAACCCTGAAAAAATTGCAACCATAAAAAAGGAGCCGCTAAGCTCCTTAGGTTGCGCAGCTGTTAAGAGCAGCCTACGATGCTGCAAACTCCTTCAGCTTCTTCAATGGCCTTACCTTTACCTGAATAGAAGCGGGTTTGGCTGGCACATCCATTAATTCGCCGGGTTTGAAAGGGTTTGGTACACCTTTTTTGGCTTTTTGCGCCGGTTTTTTCTTGGTCACGATTTTTAACAGCCCGGGCAATGTAAATTCACCACACCCCCGTTTTTTAATATGGCGTTCAACCAGATCACCCAGCTCATCCATTACCGCACTAACCTGCTTTCTGCTAAGCCCGGTATTTTCTGCAATTTCTGCCAGCATCTGGGTTTTGCTGTATTTTTCCTTGATTGCGGGTGCTTTTTTCCCAGCCATAGTCGTACTCTCCTGATGAAAATTTCTTTTAAGCCTTCCCTTTAGGCTTTCCCTTTTGAAAGAGGGCATTGAGCGCTTGCCAATGTTTTTGCTGTCGTCTGGAATAAAGCGATCTGCTTTTGCCAGCTAACTACAACCATCAGCTACTGCATTATCTGCCACAGCACCGGGCAGATTTCATACCTCCCTTCTCAATAAGACATTACCAAAATTGCCTTATCACTCCATGAGTACAACACTATCTATTAACAACCGCTATCCATTAACAACCAACAACCTCTAAACATTTCTATAACATTACAGACGGTAATAGAAGACGGTAGCAGTAGATATTCAAGGTACTGAATACCACTATAATATCGGTATTTTTCCACGTCGAGCATTTTTTACCAAAAGATTCATACCTAAATAACAGAGTCAATCAAGCCTTCTAACAAACCATCAGAAAGTTCACAGCGCTGTTTACAGACTCTTTCCCACTTACCTGAACCATCCGTGAAGTGTCTCTATTCATGTTAAATTTCCAGCAGGCTCGTCAATATTTGAGAAAAAAACACCATAAAGGTACATTAACCACTGATATGGGAAACCATGTGTTCCATCATAATAAAGTTGCACAATGTGTTTGTCGGGCTCAATGTTGTAACCAGATAGCTGTTCAGCTAGTCATGATCAAAAATGCACGACAGCTATGCACCAGATTCTGTTTTCACGGATGGCTGCTGTTCTGAAAAGCTTACGCGTAGAAGGGCTCGATGTTTTCAACTGATACTGATAACAAATTAAGGGAACATGCCTTGAAACATTTAAAAATAGTTCATCTTTTAACCGGCCTGTTGGCATTTTTTTTCGTCATTGCCATCATGACCAACCTCTACCAGCCATCAACAGCCGCTGCCAACCCAGCCAACCCGGTGGTCGCCCTGTTACTGATGGCAGCTTCATTAAATTTGATGACAGGAGCCTACCTGAGCAGACGCAATGGCTTCCAACGGTGGCTGCAGATAGCAGGGTCCATCCTGCTGTTTTCAGCACTTACAGCGGCTGTTGGTTTCGCCTATAACAATACTCTGATGATGTCTGGAGTGACTCTCGACCAGATGACGTTATTTTCAATCAGCACTGGCACCCTGTTTCATGTCATCGCCAACCTGCCCGGTATTTCCGGCTCATCGGCTGAACCGTTTGACCACTCTGGCCGGGAAACCGGCTCGGTCAAATGGTTCAATGTCACTAAAGGATTTGGCTTTATTACCCGTGATATGGGTGAAGATGTATTTGTCCATTATCGTGCCATACGTGGTGAAGGACACCGAACCCTCAGTGAGGGACAGCGGGTTGAGTTCATTGTGGTTGAGAGGGACAAAGGCCTTCAGGCAGAAGATGTTATTGCCGTACCAAAAGGAAGATAGACCATTCCTGCTTTCTGGCTGGAAAGAGATATACCAGCCAGAAGAATCCAGAGCCGTCTAATCAATATCACAGCCTGATCACTATCAATAGTGGGGAGGAGGTAACTCTTCCTGACTTTCCAACTGTTCAGCAACCATCTCTTCAAATTGCTTTTTCAGTTGCGCCATGGCTTCAGTCAACCGGTCAATATCTTTCTGCTGCCGGGTAACCACTTCATTCAATTGAGCAATCGTATCCTCCTGATAACTCAGCTGGGTTTGCAGCTCAAGCAGTTCATCTTGCATCGTTTGTTACTCCCACAGGCAACCAGCCAAACCACTTCCAGTCATCAACAATCCTAAAAAGATCGGTTACAGGCAACTGGAAGTAGATTAATGTGCGCAGTCTACTCCTTGAACTTCAGCCTTCCAAATTTAGCTTACCTGTCAGACTGAACCCACTGAAAAGAAGGCATATCGGCAATACCCGTTTTCAGCTTTCTTATAACCTCTGAAAGTTCTTCATCAGTATAAGGTCTGGCGGGATATCTGCCCCAGACAGGCGCTGGCCAGGCTGCATCAGTACTGAAACGGACAATATGATGAACGTGCAGCTGTCGAACCACGTTACCCAACGCGGCCACATTCATCTTATCCGCGGAGAAAAGCACCTGCAGCATTTCCGCCAGATATGAGGATTCAAAAAGCAGCTGTTGCTGAGCCGCTTCCTCCAACTGATAAATCTCTTCCACTCCCTGGATACGGGGAACCAGGATACACCAGGGATACTGGCTATCGTTCATCAGCAAAAGGCGACAAACAGGAAAATCACCAATAACCACACAGTCTCTTGCCAGCTGGGGATCCAGTTCAAAGCTACTCACGGCACAGCCCATCCAGAGAAAATAGAATAGAAAAGGGATTTTTATTTAGTTCAAGCCACTCCCTTTTTCCAGCCGGTATGACCCAGTAAAAAGGGATAAGTCAGAACAATTAATCAACAACAGGGGATTTTGCAACAGCGGTTGGTATAATAACCAATTGACCTTAAAATGACGCATTAATTGACGTCAAATTTTGACACGCTTTTTTTGAACAGCCTGGTAAACGAACACATGAGAACCAGTCAGTATCTGATTCCAACCCTTAAGGAGACACCTGCCGATGCCGTGGTCATCAGCCACCAGCTGATGCTGCGTGCCGGTATGATCCGTAAACTGGCATCCGGCCTCTATACCTGGCTGCCCCTGGGTCTTAGAGTTCTGCAGAAAGTAGAAAACATTGTCCGTGAAGAGATGAACCGCTCCGGCGCACTGGAAACCCTGATGCCCGCAGTTCAACCGGGAGAACTGTGGCAGGAAACCGGTCGCTGGGATCAATTTGGCGCTGAACTGCTGCGCTTTCAGGATCGCCACGGTCGTGATTTTGTTATTGGCCCAACCCATGAAGAAGTCATTACCGATATTGCCCGTAACGAGCTGAACAGCTACAAGCAGCTGCCGATCAACCTGTACCAGATCCAGACCAAATTCCGTGACGAGCGTCGCCCACGTTTTGGCCTGATGCGCGGCCGCGAGTTCCTGATGAAAGACGCCTATTCATTCCATGCCTCTGAAGCGTGTCTGCAGGCAGAGTATCAGAATATGCACACCACCTACTGCCGTATTTTTGACCGCCTGGGTCTTGAATACCGTGCGGTGCAGGCCGACAGTGGTGCCATTGGTGGCAGTGGTTCCCAGGAGTTCCACGTATTGGCTGAATCCGGTGAAGACGCCATCGTATTCAGTGACCAGAGCAACTACGCAGCCAATATTGAGAAAGCAGAAGCCATTGCCCCAGCAGGTGACCGCCCTGCCCCCTCTGAAGCGATGACACTGGTGGAAACTCCGGATGCCCGGACCATCGATCAGCTGGTAGATCAGTTCGACCTGCCTGTTGAAAAAACCATCAAGACCCTGATTGTCGCTGCTGCTGAAGACGCTGACAGTGACTTTATTGCCCTGTTGATCCGTGGCGATCACGAGCTTAACGAAGTCAAGGCTGAAAACCTTGCGGATGTTGCCTCCCCACTGCATTTTGCCACTGAAGAAGAAGTTACAGGCATCATGGGTGCTGGCCCTGGCTCCCTCGGTCCGGTTAACTGCCCAATCCCGGTGATTGTCGATCGAACCGTAGAGAAAATGGCCGACTTTGGTGCGGGTGCCAATATCGAAGGCAAGCACTACTTCGGCATCAACTGGGGGCGTGACTGCACCTTCAGCCGCGTTGCAGATCTGCGCAATATTCAGGAAGGTGACCCAAGCCCCTGCGGTAAAGGACAGCTGTTTATCAAACGTGGTATCGAAGTTGGCCATATTTTCCAGCTGGGTACCAAATACAGCGAATCCATGAACGCCACGGTTCTCAGTGAAAATGGCAAGAGCATTCCCCTGGCCATGGGCTGCTATGGCATCGGCGTGTCCAGAACCGCCGCTGCAGCCATTGAGCAGAACTACGATGACCGAGGAATTATCTGGCCAGAAGCCATCGCGCCTTTCCAGATCGCCCTGGTGCCTCTGAAGATCGAAAAATCCGAAGTAGTCCGTGAAGCGGCCGAAAAACTCAATCAGGAACTGACGGCTGCAGGCTTTGAAGTTCTGATGGACGACAGAAAAGCCAGCCCCGGAGTTAAGTTTGCCGATATGGAGCTTATCGGTATTCCACACCGTGTGGTTCTCAGTGACAGGGGTCTGGCCGATGGTATGGTGGAATACAAGCACCGGACTGCAAAAGAGAAAGAAGATATTCAGCTCAGTGAAATTATCGAACTGCTTAAAGAACGCACAAATCGTTAGCGGTACTTTATCTGCTGACAGCCTTTTACCCGCTATAAGTAGCTTGCTGAAAACTGCCACCCCCAAAGCCCTTTTACGGGCTTTGGGGTTTGCGGCCGTTCTTGTCATGCCTCTTCTCATGCCAATAGCCAGTCAGGCGGAATGGCACGACCCTGTTTTACAGGAAGTACTGTCACGTTCACTGGATCAACCCAGCAGCTTTGACGATCATTTTGAAGCCGAGGTTTGGCTGGTTGATATGTCTGCCCGTCTGGCCCGGTTTATTAAAGACCCGGACCTTCGCCTCAAGGTGCTCAGGATGATTCATTTCGAAGCATCCAAGGTTGATTTGCAACCGGAACTGGTGCTGGCGCTGATCCAGACAGAGTCTGCCTTTGACCAATATGCTGTTTCTTCTGCTGGCGCCCTGGGGTTGATGCAGATTATGCCGTTCTGGAAGGATGTTATTGGCCGGGATAAGGATAACCTCATCACCATCCAGACCAACCTGCGCTATGGCTGCACCATTCTCAGTTACTACCTTGAGAAGGAGAAGGGCAATCTGACCAGGGCACTGGCCCGGTATAATGGCAGCCTGGGCAAAACCTGGTATCCGGAGCGCGTATTAACCAACTGGGAGCGTCATTGGGTTGTGAATTAACCCGTGGTAAACGAGTCAAACACCTGCAGCGACTCTTCGGCAATGGAAATATTAACCACCCTGGCCAGAGGTGGTCCTTTATGAAGCCATTCCTCCAGCTTCGCAACGGCTTCTTTTGAGCCACACATCAACACTTCAACCCGTCCATCCGGCAGATTTCTTGCCCAGCCACCGATGCCCAGCTGACGGGCTTTCTCCTGGGTTGAGCCCCGAAACCAGACACCCTGTACCCTACCTTCAACAAAGGCTCTCTTGCATACATCAGCCATTTGACGAGTTTTCCTGTAATTGGTGTTTACTTAACTTATTAATCTGCTCTTCAAGGCTTTTCCTGGTCTGTGGTCCAAACAGTTTGGTCACTACTTTGCCTTCCGGCGAAATAATATAAGTAGCGGGTAACACTTGGGGAGGAGGCTCGTTCAACGCTGTCATTGGTGACTCCTGAAGTACCGGAAAACGAATATCCAGTGCTTTTGCCTTCTTGATTAAAGAGTCCCCCTGGCTGCTGTCAAAATCAACGCCAAGCACCCTGACCTGACCATCATTGGCCAGCTCATTCAGCTCCGGAATCTCCTCCCGGCATGGGTCACACCATTCTGCCCAGAAATTCAACGCGAGCCACTGATCATTATCACTGGCAAGGGAAACAGGATCCCCGTTTAAATCCATAAAAGTCACTGGCTTGCTACAGGCCACAAGAGCCCCCAACATTACAACCACCAGAAAGTATTCCAATGTTCTTGTTATCCTCACGAATACCTCCAGAAAAACATTCATCGGGCAGGCTGCACTATGTCATGCAGCCCCACTAACTCTCCATTTCTGCTTTACCTGCCAACGCCCTGGTCGTAGTAGCCAGAACCAAGCCTATCCGCCGGGCTCCCACGAAGTTCCGGCTTACCAAACAGACGCAATTCAGTATTAGCCACAGACAGCACCTGATCAAGCTGACCAAAGGCTGCCTTGCCCGACTCAAGGGAATCTCAACCCGGGATGATCAATGAATGATTGTTCAGGTCAGTCCCGGCAAGAGCAATACCCACTATTTAGACAGTAATTGATCCAGCGAACAATCCAGCGCTTCCAGGCGGGCACTGTTTACTGCCTGCGCTCTCTGAATAAAGTCAGATAACCAGTTCGGATCATCAGCGATAAGAATATTCCGGAGCTGCTCATCCTGAGGCATCGGCCAGGGCAACTGTTCACAGAAAGTAAACAGGCTGATCTGCCTGAGGTCCCTGGCAAGTATCCATTCTCCACCATCATTCTTGTTGATCAACCCCATTTCCATCAGCCGGACGGTATGACTCTCCCAATCATCAAGAGAAACCGGAAGATCACGCTTGCGCAGATCGGTGTAATGCAACCCCTGCCCCTGCTCGAACTTTTCCTGCAACTGCTTAAGGATTAATAAAATCGAGATTAACGGGTGTGGGCGCTCACCACCAACCTGTTTGCCATAAAGATCCAGGGATCGAACCAGCACCGCACCAAACAACACCATCAGCCAGCTCAGATACACCCAGAGCAGAAACAGAGGCACAGCAGCAAAAGCACCGTAAATCAGATGATAGGTAGGCGACAGAGTAATAAATAAGGTAAAGCCAGCCTTGGCCAACTCAACCAGAATGGCAACAAAAACCGCACCAACCAGCGCATGACGAACCGGCACTTTTCTATTGGGCACAGCCGTATACAGCAAGGTAAGGACTAATGTACTGAGAAAAACCGGCATAAGGCGCAGAAGCCACTGCTCTCCACCCAGAATGGCTGTGGTATGAGAAACCAGTTTGAGGGAAGCCAGATAAGAAGTTGTAAGAAAACCGGCACTTAATAGCACAGGCCCCAGGCTGAGAATGGCCCAGTACAGCAGGAAACCGGTCATGCCCCGGCGAACATGTGCCACCTGCCAGATATTATTCAAGGCCTTATCAATGGTTCTCAGCATCAGAAAGGAAGTGACCAGCAGGAAAGCGACACCAATACTGGTTAATTTTCTTGCCTGTTGGGAAAAATCGTTCAGATAGGATTGAACAATTTCCCCCGTAGAAGGCACAAAACTGGTAAAGATAAAGTTCTGAATGGTGTCTCCAACATCCTGAAGACTGGGCACCGCTGAAAGGATACTGTAGGTTACCGTCATCAGTGGTACCACAGCAAACAGCGTCGTATAGGTCAGTGCCGCTGCATTTTCAATGCAGCGGTTATCCAGAAAGCGTTTAATAACCGCCGTGACAAAGCTCTGGAAGGATGACCAGAATTGCAAAACCGTTGCCATGATGAACTCCCTGTCAAACAGAAAGGTAAGTGTACCGAACACTGATCTGAATCGCTAAACCTCTCCCGCCTTATGATATCAGTCAACTTTTTAGAAGCTCCTATGGTGGAATTGGTATTACAAATGATTTGCAGAGTATCCACAGAGATTGGTAGGCTTTGCGGAAAATATCTATAGGTCTGTGACAAGGCAAGGTCATCATGAGCATTACTATCTTTCATAATCCACGCTGTTCAAAATCCCGTCAAACCCTGGGCATTCTGGAACAGCAGGGAATCAGTCCTGAGGTGGTACTGTACCTGGAAACCCCACCAGATGCGGATCAACTGAAAGCCATTCTGGGCAAACTGGGCATCAATGCCCGGGACCTACTCCGTAAAGGTGAACAGGAGTTCAAGGATAATAACCTCAAAGACCCATCCCTGACGGAAGAGCAACTGATCAACTTTATGTGCGAGTTTCCCAGGTTGATTGAGCGCCCCATTGTGGTCAACGGCGAAAAAGCCAGAATTGGCCGCCCCCCTGAGTCTGTGCTTGAGATTCTCTGACAATGCAGCAAAAAGCTAACCGAATCTATCAAGTCTGCCTTGCACTTTATGCTGGCCTGATTCTCTCTCTACTGGCAGAAACCTGGTGGTTGAATCCACCCCAAGGGTCAATCTTTGGTATCTCCGCTCTGCAGATACTGCCACTGCTGCTACCGCTTCCCGGCTTTCTGAAGCGTGGTCTGAGAGCAGCATCCTGGCTCTGTTTTATCCTTTGCTTTTATTTTATCAGTGGCGTTCTTGATGCCTGGTTCAGGCCGGAACAACCCCAGGGCTGGCTAATCACCGGATTCAGCGTACTGTTATTTATTGCTTCCATGATGTTTATACGCTGGCAGGCTCAAGCGAACCGGTTAGTGGAGAGTTATACCAATTCCACCTTCTAAATAATGAACTGCGCAGCCATTTTGAACAGCTGGATCTTCGTTGGAATTCCTCGCAATA
>NZ_JAHHPM010000225.1 GCF_024606345.1 Endozoicomonas sp. YOMI1 | reverse complement strand
AATGAGTTTTGGGGTTTGAGGTGAGTAGACCTGATCACCTCAAACCCCTTCGATTGACGTTGAGTTGAAGTATACCCAAATCTGACAATGCTATTGACTTAATCATAATTAATCACTATTTTTCATAGTTATTAATACCTAATTAAGAGAAAGGATATCATGGCTCAAACAGATACAAAGGTACTTACTGCCCATGTGCCACTACCTCTGGCCGAAAAAGTGGAACAACTTGCTCAGAGACTAGAGCGATCACGAGGGTGGATCATCAAACAGGCTCTATCCGCCTGGATTGATCAGGAAGAGGAACGGGACAGGTTAACCCGAGAAGCACTGGCAGATGTAGACGCAAATGCTGTGATCGATCATCAGGCTGTGCAAGAATGGGCAGAAAGTCTTGGAACTGAAAACCCCCTGCCGGTGCCGCGTTAATGGAAATTAAGTGGACGAGTAAAGCTCTCTCTGATTTGTCGCGGTTGTATGATTTCTTAGCTCTTGTAAATAAGCAGGCAGCAGCTAAAACAGTGCAGTCTTTGACATCCAGCCCTGCCAGCCTGCTGGAAAATCCAAGACTAGGAGAAAGGCTTGAAGCTTTTGACCCCAGAGAAGTCAGAAAGATACTGATAGGGCAATATGAAATGCGCTATGAAATCCAGAACTCAACCATTTATATTTTGAGGCTCTGGCACACACGCGAGGATCGCTAGAAGTGGCATTACCAACAACGTATATGATTTCGTCAAAAACAGGCACGCCTATGTAGCTGAGTATGACCTATTGAGAATCGTTTTTGGCTTGCTGTTAAGTTTGAAACGCTCTCGGAAACGCTGATTTTAGATTTTAAGAAGATCTTGCCCAAAACTAAACGACAGAAACTATTTCTCTACACTTCTTGTACTGCAATGCCTGTAGAAATTTTTCTGACGTAAAATTGCTTTATATTTAGCAATTTTGCAGGCCGGACACCAAAATAATAATGCAATTAGCTACTGAGGATTTTATGGATGAATAAAAATCCTATTAAAAACCCTTTCGTCTTTACTAAAACAGGGAAAGTTCTAACAGTTAACGACCCTCTTCCTTTATCCGAAGAGTTATATGACTCTCCGGCATTTGGAGCTACGCTAACGCCTGTAGCAATAGGACCTGACAAGGTAACATCTCATTTCCGGCTTGATAAGCCAAACAGGTCAGCAAGAGGGGAGGAAGGCCATAATGACGGCACTGAAAAGCATATTAAAACCCAAATGTACTATCTACAAAAGGGCTATACGATAGAAGAAAGTTTAATTTTTTCAGATGGTTCCATGTATGTTCTTGACTGTTACGATTGCCGTACAAACCATATAGTCGAAGTTGTTGATAATCATGGAGATATAGATAAGGCCAGAGCATTAAAAGCACTGGGATTTAAAGTAACCTGGCATTTTGTATCAGAGAAAGTGAATGATATGAGATACAAGAAATATGGGGAGGTAATTCGTGACTATTAAAATAACAATTGAAGAGGAAGCTAAATGTCTGGCTGACTTAAAAAATGAGCAGAAAGCTGTAATAAAGGAAATAAAAAAACTAAAACAACAAAAAAATGAAGCTGAAAAAGAAGTCAACAAAACAAAGAACGACATAGATAAAATTAATCAGGAGCGTTTACAGGCAAAGCAAGCATTGATTGATCATAATAGGGTAAACAAAGAAGCTCTTGCAATTCACAACAGAATAAAAAAACTGTATGAAGAAGAACGTCAAATTCAAAAAGAGCTAGAACAGCTTAAGAATGAACATTTCAAATTGAATTATGGCTATAACAAAATGGAAGAATGGGCAAAACAGAATAATATAACCCTTGATGATTTGCGACTATCAAGTTTAATTATTGAACACAATAATTTTTTTGCTGAGGAAGAGGGAATCTTTAGAAGATGATATCAGAGTTAAAGAAAGCAAGCTAAGATTGCTGGGGCGAGAGTATGATGGCTACTGGAATGAGAAAGAGCAACTTATTCGTGAGATAAAAGCTCTTAATGAAAGGCTTGATGTAATGCGGAATCATGAATAATGTGGAAGTCATGAAATGTGTATAATAATTGGCAGAAGATAGAGGGAACACATACATAAACAGCTCATTTTATGCACAGTGAACTTTTCGAGGGAATAAGCCCAGTCGTACGAAAAATTGTGTTAATGTTAACGCCAGGCCGCTGGCTGGAATGATCAAACGCTGGGGAAGTTGTTAAGTTCGATTGTTCAGATTTGATGCGTAAGCCCTGCCTTAGCGTACCTTTTCGTACGACTGGGTTCCGTATTGAACTGGCGGCATATCGGTGTTTCCTGAAGATCTGATCAGTCCTTTGACATCAGGTTTGAGGAAAATATCATCAATTGAGAGGGTGAAAAGTAGTATGCATGCACTATCAATGGGTGATTATTTTGAAACGCCCAACCTTGGCAACCGAACGAATACATCTACAGAAGTATCTGGCGCTACGGCAGGTTCAACAGGTCAGTTAAGTGGCAGGAGTGACAATATATGTTCTGATGTTATCATTCCCTTCTTTCAATCACTCAACCCCTTTTATGAAGGGCCTGACAGTTATAACGATAAATCAAAGACGTTTGATTCAGTTTCGCATGCTTCAAGACCGGTTGAATTAACCAACCAATCAACGTTTGAGAATGTTTGTCTGAGTGCTGGTTTAGTAGCTAAGTTGGCCGGAGTTTGCATCCCACAAGCAAAAGCAATGGCGGATATGACTTCAGTGTTGTGCTTAACGTCAGGTAGTTTTGCTGGCAAATTCATGCAATACGTGCGAGGAACCCTCTTAAAGAGCCAACCCACCCAGGTAGCTTATCAACCGGGGCATTGGCGGCTGCTTCCATTATCACTCTGAGCCAATTACCCATTTCTGCTGCAAGACAGGTTTCTAACCCATCAACGAACTCGACAGTTGCTGATATCTGCAGCAGTTTATCTTCACCATCGCTTTCAATTTCATCTGAAACAGGTACAGTGACTACTCCAGAACCCGTTACTGGTGATTCAGCAACTAACATTACAGAATTGGTCAATGCTAGCGACTTTACGAAACCACCCCCTAGCACACAGATCCCTTGGACGCTGCCGACAACTGCTGAGCCTCCGGTAACATCGGGAGCACCACTTCCCGTTTGGATGCATCTCACCGCTGCTACTGCTATGGGTGTAGCTGTTGGTTTGTGTGCCTTCTTTTTTGCATGGTACATCGGTAATAGTGAAAATGAGCATGCTTATGTTCCGAATGTTCCGAGAAGTGACAATTCTTACATTACCCAACAGACCCAAAGAAGACTGCAGCAGGATGCTGATGCCAGGCACCAGAGTCACATCCAGCAGAATAATAATTCTATAAGGCACATGCAGGAGCAAGGACGTCAAGACCGATTTTATACTCAGTTACGTTGGAATCAGACACGTACTACTCGACGTTAAATCGGGTTCAGCAATTCCCGATGAATTCTGAAGCACTGCACTTAAAATTCAAAAGAGCCTAATTGACGTGAGTTCGATGCAAAAAAGACAAGGGAACCCCAGTTGTTTAACTATCTTTCGGTTGCAATCCATAGATAGCTAACCAGAGGCTCCCATGTCTATGACCAGTGTATTCTGTGATGTTGATGATTTCTGCCTGGTTTTTGAACCAGAATGGCATAAACGGCTTATCTGCAATACCAAAAAACCTTTGGTTATATCGAAGCTCTCGCTCAGTGAAATAATGACCATCATCATTTGCTTTCATCAGAGCGCGTTCCGAGATTTCAAACATTACTACCATAAGGTTTTCTCAGAAGAGGCTAAACGTGGTAAGACGTCTACAGGCTGGAAATTTGGTTTCAAGCTTCATCTAATTATCAATCATTTGGGAGAAATTTTATCTTTCTGTTTGACTACGGCTAACACAGACGACCGAAAGCCAGTACCAGATCTCATTGAAGATTTAACGGGCTGGCTCTATGGGGATAAGGGTTATATTTCAGAAAAGTTAGTGACTTGGTTGAAAGAAAAAGGCTTAAACCTGGTAACGAAAGTGAGAAAGAACATGAAACCAAAGGAGCTGAAAGCCTTTGATAAAGCGATGTTGCGAAAAAGGGCTGTCATAGAGAGCGTCAACGATCAACTTAAAAATATCTCTCAGATAGAGCACTCCCGCCACCGATCACCATTCAACTTTGCTGTAAACCTGATAGCTGGCCTCATAGCCTATACCAGACAACCCAGAAAGCCTCATATTGATGTTTCTGCACTAACAGAAGGTGTACCGATAGCTTTCTGAGCGTCGAACTCACGTTGACCAGCTTTTCCAAACCACTGCTGGCCCGGGGATCATTACGTATCGCTGCCCGGGAGCGGTTAATCAGTTTACTCAGATAGTTAGTGCGGTATTGGGCGAAAGTCCTGGTGCATACCAGCTTTTGGTACGGCGCCCTGGGCCTGCCGCAGTGTAGGCTGCGTTTTTAATATTTTTTTGCAAATCCCTGCAACCATTTCTGTCGTATCCAGTCAAACAAGTGCGTATTTCCTCAAGATGCAAATGGAGTGATTACAGGTAATGAAAGGTTTCGTTATCTCGGTTCTGGTACTTGGCTGTTTTCTGATGATGGCTAACCTGGCACCCAGCCTGCTCACCAGTACTCGGCCCGATGATGAACCAGACCCCAGAAAACTGAGCAATGATCAAATGATGAGGTCGATTGCTGCGCTTATTGGAATGGCAGTTGCTTTAACCCTGGTTCTACATTATTGGCGATAAAAAGAAAGTCCTCTACTGCATTTTACCAGCTGTACCAGCCATTAGGACTGTAGAGGTGAACTCCGGTGAAAACCGGCGGATTTGTTGATCTTTTCCTTTTCAGCCTGCCAATGGCCATTAGTGAGCAGTTTTGTTTTGTCTTTTTCATAGTGCTTATGGCCACACTGCACACACTCAAACCGAGTGGTTGACGGGTCATGGTTATCAAAGATGATCTGAGCCCAGACGATCAGCTGGTAGTGTCCACAGCTATCATCCATGAAAAGGAACCGGGCAGGCATCAAGCGAAGACCAGCTGCTGAGTTGGCTCCGGTAAAGATCAGCACACCATTTGGAAACACATAACCAAGCCAGTTATTGCCACATTCCGTGCCGCCCACCTGGGCACCCTTCATGAAAACCACCTGCTCAACAGGCGACGATGGCGACAGACAATCCATAATTTCTTTCAGATAAGGAGTCCTTGCGGTGCGGCATCGACCAATTTCCTTGGTGGCTTTGGCTGGAAGAATTCGTTTCTGGTCTGCCCATTCAGACACAGTCAGCCGGGTATCAGGCTCCAATCCTGAGAAAAAGCCTGAAAAATAAGGACTATTCATACACTTGTTTGTTTATATCCGTGACAAATAGACGTAACAACTACCCAAATCTAAAGATTCTGTAAGCACCCAGTATTTGCCTTAGCCCTTGTGAATAGCGAGATAGCTAAAGTTGGCACGCTAAATGGTAGATAACGGGTGTAAAGGGAAATTGCTCAGTATCAGTTCCAGGATGGAAGTACCGGCCAAGGATGGCCATCAAGGAAATAATAATAACAATCTGGAAGTGCTGAGATTCTCGCCCCGTTGACCGGGGCGTTGTTTTATCTGCTGTTTTTACCCTCTTGTTTTACCCACTTGATTAAAACCGCAACGAGCGCAACATTCGTTGTTATGATCTGGACTTGGCGAAGTTACGACGCAACGACGTATTGAGAAAATAATAAGGAGGCAACAATGAGCAATCCTCACATTGGAACTCAGGCTGCTATAGGCTGAACCCAACATTAACGCTTTGCTTTGTCGTTGCAAGATTGGCCACTTAAAGCGTATGAGTAACCCCTCACAGTGCGCTGATCTTGCGGAAAGCGGGGGTATTGTTACCCATAACGATAGAGCTGTTAGCGATACAGCACAATAATATCTGCACTTTGCTGAGACCCTTTTACCGTTGCCTGCTGCCAGCAAGAATTCAGGCACTCATTTCTGGCCCAATAATCCTCTTCCATTGCCTTACAAACAGCCCAGTAATCCGGTGGATTTCGATGAATCAGGTGAGTATAACGGCGCAGGTTATCCCAGGTCTTATGACCGCTGCGGATGGCCACCTCAGGAATACTCATCTTCTGTTCAAAAAAGCGGGAAATACCTTCATGGCGGAAAGAATGAAATCGCAGCCAAGCGCTTTGATTCGTTCTGAAAATTTGGTAGATACAGTTTGCGCCTTAAAAGGAAAATACGGTCTTCACCGTCAACTCTGGGCTGCATGGCAATGATCTCCAGACAGACCGGGCAAAGCGGCACTTTCTGGTGATTACCATACTTCTTCCTGGGGGCTTTCCGGTCCCGGATGATGACCTCCCCATTTTCCAAATCCAGATCACTGTAGCGGATATTTCAATGGATAAACCTGACTGTTCTGCTTATTTTAATGCAGTTACTAACTGAGTGATCAGCTATCGAAGGGTAAGAAGGTATTGGTTGCTGTTCTCTCGATAGGCAAACAGTAAAACCTGACGTGCATCTATGGGAGTCCCGTTATATCGGTAAAGATAACGGCAAACTGGCAGCTATCCCCGCTGTAAACGTCAACATCATGGTTTTATTGGCCGCTTAGGACAGAGCAAACAAATTCTTGACCGTCAGCAGAGATAACTCACCAGACAACCACCGTCTTTCTCATCCGTGAGACGCTGACTTTCGAAGAATTTTAACTTCATTATTGTTAATAGCCATAGCAGAATTTTATGCCTTGTTGTCATAAATAACGAATGGGTTGTTTAAGGAAGGAACTATTTAAATAAGAAGCGGTCTAATCAGCAATTTAACAACTCAAATAGTTAGTCCCATGTTAAGTAATAACAATTGCTTGCAACAAGTTTCTTATTTCAGTCTCCTTGGCTTGGCTCCAGTCAGCATTACTCAAGTCAATAATGAATCACACCCTGTCTTCTACCAACAATTTTCTGTTGCCTTAGCTTTACCTGAGGTAAATAGTTTAACTAACGGATCTGAACCATCTTCTGGCCGTGACCCAGCTGAAAAAGAATCAAACGACAAGAAATTCATATGCACCTATTTGGGGTGTGGTAAAAAATTTAAAAGGAGAAGTACACGTCGTATACATGAGAGATCGATTCATTTAAATGAAAAAAATTTTGAATGCCAAACATGTAAAAAAAGCTTCTTTCATAAATCCGATTTAATAAAACACACCTACATTCACTCAGGAACTAAACCATATCTTTGCCTGAAATGTGAAACGTCTTTTTCTCAGTCTTCCAATTTATATACTCATATAAAAAAACATCATCATATTAAGCCTGTAAAACAAGATAACTGGGTTAAACGGTGAGTAATCCAAGAATCAGTAAATACTGATCTCTATCCATTCTATTTTACTTTTTCTGATTTTTGTTTCAGCTCATCAGATTTTTCTGCTCAATTAAATGCAGCTTCTGATCATTTTTCTAAACGACCGCACCGTTCTGTAGCATCCCCTGAAGTCATAGGACCGCTTAAAAAAATAACCTCCACAGGATGCCCACTTTTATCTATCATCCGTCCGAAACCATCAACCTGAACTCCTGCCAAAAAATGAGGTACAGCTTTCCATCAAGAAGTAACTCAGACCATAGGCCGTCAACTATTTTTTTTAATAAAGCAGGAACTTTTACAAGAAAGAGTGGTCTTAAGCTGAAATTCAATATTTCATTATTTCAATGGATAGACCTGACTATACTGCTTATTTTGGTGCAGCTACTAATCGCCCTGGTTATTTTCAAGATACTGCTTTTTCTGAATCTGGCACATCATGTCAGGCTTTCTCCCGTGACGTTTCAGA
>NZ_JAHHPM010000224.1 GCF_024606345.1 Endozoicomonas sp. YOMI1 | reverse complement strand
CGCAAGAATTGAAGGCCCTGTTTCCAAGCCTGGATAATTTTAAATACAAGGACAACTGTTGGATTATTGATATTGGTGGTATTAACCTGCGACTCATTGCCTTTATCGAATTCAGAGATAACCGACTGTACGTGAAGCATATTGTCTCTCATTCAGAGTACGACAAGTTATGCAAAAAGTCTGGTATCCATGATTTTGAACGGAACAAGAAACCTGACAAGAGACCATATACAGGCTCTCTCTGAGCGGTTCAAAATTTCATCGTCTGTATTTTTTCACAAAGCCTGAGCCGGTTACGTAAGGCGTTACATCACATTGCGCCTTACACTTCTTCCGCTTTGAAATCACCATTAAAGTCAGCTGTTGCAGTAATAATATCCCCGATTAGTGATCGGGATAGCCCCACTGATCGCAGACCCGGTAATCGCCACAGCAGGCTGATAGGTCGCATTGCCGGTAGCTGAGTTATAGCCGCTCGCTCGCCAGACGTTAATTTCCCCGAGCTCATAATCCACGGTTAGCTTGCTGTAATTATTGGTGCCACTTCTATGGAGTCGGCTCGCCGGGTATTGAATAACAAGACAGAAACATTCTGATCCCTGGGAGGCTCGGTCAGGATCAAATGGCTACCAAGATAAATATCATTGTTATCGGTGCTGATCCCAATAAACGCCTTACGCAACGCCACATCACCAATGGTTCGGTCGATCCGGGAAATATCCTGAAAGAGATTATTGGCGTTGCCATCAATGACCTCATTGCCAGTGATTGCCAGTGACCCGACCACCACCGTCCTCCTCATCCCTGAGACATTTTGAAGAGCTTAACGTCGCTGTTATTAATACCCATAGCAGGGCTTGGTTGACATTAATAGTGAATGAGTTGCGTTAAAGAGGAACTTTTTATAAGAAAGAGTGGTCTTTAGATAAAATTCAATATTTCAATATTTCAATGGATAGACCTAGCTATTCTGCTTATTTTGATGCAGCTACTAATCGCTCTGGTTATTTTCAAGATGCTGCTTTTTCTGAATCTGGCACATCATGTCAGGCTTTCTCCCGTGACGTTTCAGA
>NZ_JAHHPM010000223.1 GCF_024606345.1 Endozoicomonas sp. YOMI1 | reverse complement strand
ATGTCTTGATAGATAGTTAGCAGAGTATGCGTCAGAAGTACTATAAAGTTCATTAGCTTTGGAATATAGGGGGGGTGGAATATTCGCCTGCCTGACTGAAACATGCCGATATTGCCCACTCCTTGAAGAATCGGCATGACTGCCCGAATGTTTATAATCATTAGCTGATGCCGTGTATTTCCAACTTATACCAGCAGAGCCTCTATCCACAATTATATTCCTGAATTCAAGTCATAAAAAATATAAAAGTAGACTGCTGTTCTTTCCAAAGTTCATTTTGTGAAATGTCTATAAACGCTGATTTAATTGGTGCTTACTCTTGTAGTATTGATTGCTCCCGGGTTGACCATCCTGCGGGTATGACGTTCTTAAGACTGACTTAATCGTTTTGGTAAAGTTGTTAGTCGTAGATATTCAGCGGGAAACCGGGTTCGTGAACGGTTTCCGCCTGACACCGCCAGGAATCCAGCATCATGACTACCAAGGTTACCAGTTAGTGAACCGGTAACCGTGAGGAACCAGATGCCTTAATTAGGCTCGTCCGTGTCTGCAAGGATTGAGGGCGGAAACTATCCTGCCGGGAATCAATCAGTGTCAGCACGACTGGCATTATTCACAGTCAGAACAGCGCATCTATATGACTGAGCAGCATCCTGGACTGATCAATCACCCCCAGGGCAGCCTGGGTTTCACCTTGTTGCAAATGCATCATTAACTGCTGTTGATAAGCCTGAGACAACCGTTGATCGATTTCCTGCGAGTCAGACGCCATGCTTTCAATGGCATTACCCACAGATTCAACCCGGTAAAGAGTGGGTAAACAGCCACAGGCTCTTTTGTGGAAGTTATTTCAGGACAATTCCTAAACCCGAGCTATAAGGCCAATACACAGGGTACCAGTGGCCAGGCGCTACTTTGCCTTCCGACAGCCACTCAGGTTGGCAAAGAACTGCTGGTTCTCTTTGCTGGCCAGCATTTCACCAATACTCTGAGACAGACGACGACGCCAGTTTGGATATTCACTACTGGTGCCCGGTATATTGACCGGAGTGTCAATCATCATCATATCTTCCAGTTGGAAGGCGGCTATTTGCGAAGCCGACAAGGCCAGGTAATAGCTGAATTTCTCCATGATTTCACGATTGAATGCCGGTGCCGTGTTGCCATGAATGTCAACGCCTTCCGGAACTTCCCCAAGCTCAGCCAGTGTACTCAGCACCGCCTTGCGGGTCTGTTCACGGGCATCGTGGTCAGCGGCGGCACGCTCTTCGGAGAAAAAGCCAAGGGATTCCATCAAGTCAATGTCTTTACCATCCCACCAGCCTTTCATGGTTGGTGTGTCATGGCATACCAGCATGGCCAGTGCTTTTTCACGATATTTATCAGGTGCCGTATAACGATCCCCGTTCTGTTGAAAAATCCCCATCACACTGCCGTACATTCTTGCCGGTGGCAGACTGTCTGTGATTTCCTGTGGCACCACACCCAGGTCTTCACCAAATACCAGACACTGTTGGCGATGACTTTCCAGTTTGATAATGCCCAGCAAATCCTGCAGTGGATAGTGGACGTAGCAGCCATAACGGGCCCCTTTGTTTTCAGTGTTGCCGTTCGGACACCACCAGAGACGGAACAGCCCCATGGCATGATCAATACGCAACGCGCCACAGTTACGCATATTGTTCCGAATCAGCTCAACAAAAGGCTGGTAACGTTCTTCTTTCAGTACCACCGGGTTGAACGGGGGCAAACCCCAGTCCTGACCCATGGGCCCCAAGCCATCCGGTGGAGCACCGGTACTGGCGTCGAGAACAAATAAATTACGATCCGCCCAGACATCGGCACCGTTGCTGTCGACACCCACCGCCAGGTCGCGGTAGAGACCGACCATCATACCGGCGTCTCTGGCTTTTTTCTGGGCAGCGTGCAGCTGCTCATCCATCTGCCACTGCAGGTATTTGAACAACGTAATCCGGGTCTGATGCGCCCTGGCAAAGGCTTTAACCTTTTTACTGCCTGGTGTCTGGTACGCTTCTGGCCAGCAGCGCCACCCCCAACTATTAATATCGGTTTTCCGGAAATGTTCATACAGTGCTTCAAACAGGGCAAACTGATCTAACCGCGCGCCCCTTGACTGACAAAATGCCGTGTACGCCAAATCCCGACCGGTTCCCTTGCCCAGGTGCTTTTCGGCAAACTCATTGAACAACACTTCCAGCAACGACATTTTGAACGGTGCAACCTTGTCGTATTCCACAAAGTCGGTACTGCGTAATTGATCAATCAATCCCTGGTGTTTCGCCACAATCTCCCGGGCTGCTGCGCTGTCTGTGTACTCCGCCACTTGCTCCGGATCAATGTACAGCACATTATCAAACAGGCGGGTAGATGGACTGTAAGGCGAGCAGTGCAACGGATTGGACGGGTACAGAGCATGCACCGGGTTCAGGCCAACAAAATCAGCCCCTTGCTCCCCCATACCGGCTGCCAGCTCACCCAGGTCGGTCAGATCACCCATCCCGCAGTTCCGCTCAGAGCGAACGGTATATAATTGAATAGCGGAACCCCAGATTTTAGCGCCCTGTTTCATGGCTTCGGGTTCATAGCAGACTTCCGGCACCACAATCAATCCGGCTTCTGCCGTAAGCGCTTTCCCCTGAACGACCATAGTGTGATAACCAAGTGGCAGATATTCAGGTACTGAAACCTCAAGGGCAATATACTCTTTGCGCTCCAGCTTCACGGTTTCGGACACAACAGCGGTTGTCAGATCAGCATGATGGATAACCTGGTCACCGCTTTCCAGCGTTATCAGCAACTCTACAGACGATGGACGTTTACTCTTAGGGCAACGCAGCACAAAACAGAAGCTTTTCCCCTGATGCACAACCGTCACTGGCGATAAGGAAGACTGCCACAGGTGCAACTGCGCAGCCGCTATTGCCTGTTTCAGCGCGGCATTACTGCTAACGTCGTACCCCATGGCAGCCAGTAGGGGAATTTTGCTCTCTGTATCAATCGCTACCGGAGTTCCATCCCAATCCTGATAGCCGCTGGCCATGCCACACAGGTCACCCAGACGGTCGATTAATTGGTGATTAAGCATTGAGTCTCTTCATAAACAGGTCGGCAACCCATAAGGTTACCGACAATTGCACAAATTATGTCGTATGGGTGACTTAGTCCGCGAAAACGCGACACCATTGGCATCAAACAAATGACAGTTTTCAGCCGGGATCCCCACATGGAACTCAGCACCAGGCTGACGACGCAGGGAGTCTTCCACCCGGGCAATAAACGCTTCGTGAATATCCGGATGGTTCAGGTAGATAAATGACTCATTACCCAGGCGCTCAATGGTTTCAATATTGCCGGTAATGCAGTTTTCTGCACCATCTGCCTCTTCATGATTCAGCACGGCCTGTGGCCGAATACACAGTGTTACCTTATCGCCAGGCCTCCCATTGCGGGTGTTGTTGCAAACAAGCAACTCAGTACCACACTCCAGCTTGATTCTAGTCTCTTTCTGACCCGGTTCCACTATCGTGGCACGGAAAAAATTCATCTTCGGTGACCCGATAAAGCTGGCCACAAACAGGCAGTTCGGCAATCCCAAAGACGGGTTAATCCTCGCAATTACTCCGCACAGCGGGAAACCATCACCTGATCAACCTCACCACTGACTTTGAACGTTAAGCTCCACACGTACCGTCCCGCCTCCGGTATCATTACCGAGGTATCAGTACCGTACCCACCTTTTTTTGCGGAAGTTGGCTGCCCCGGCTTTTGTGACAGATCAGCAGCCGTGTATTGCGGGCTCCAGTTGGTTGTGGCGTACTGGAAGCGATAGCTGCCTTTGCGCTCTTTGGTGACGGTTTGATACACGCCATTGCCTTTATATTTAAAGGCCCGGGCTGGCTTGTGCATCCAGTTAGAATCCGGGAAGTTGCCCACCACAAACAGTGTGCCTTTTGCCGGACCTGCTTCATTCACTGTTGGGTTATCGCACTGGGCCAGGAAACCTTCGCCGGTAATCGAGCTGGTATCTCGTTTGTTGACCTTTGGTCCCGCTGCAGCAGGTTTGGCAATGCGCAGGAATCGTGATTCAAACCCTTTCATACGAATGGAGTATTCATTGTTTTTCGGGAAGAACACCTCGCCTGTTATCAAATCCACCAGCCTCCCTTCGGAACCGGCTTCCGCCGTTGTCAGAGTGACCATTTGGAAAGCACTGTCGGTACTGACCATATAGAGCAGAACATCATCACCGCTTTGTTTGTGGTCGATGTAGATCTCTTTCTCTGCACGGAGGTTGATGCGTTTACCTTTAGACAACGATGGGTGTTTATCCCGCAGCATCATCAATGAAGTTACATAGGCTTTAAAATCACGCTGCTGTTTATTCAGCTCAGCGGTTACCCCATCAATTTTGGCACTGGTGCGTCCCGAGTGGTCATCACACATGCCACGAATCGCGCAGTTATTATCCGGCTGCTTTTCAGCAAAGTCTGGCGTTTCATCACCAATTTCATCACCGTAATACAACGTGATCGGTCCAGTGTACGCGGCCATAAATGACATAGCCGCTTTATGTCGCAACCAGTATTGTGCATTGTCAGGATTGGCAATGCCGCCACGCTGCAAAAGGTCACCAAACCGCAGAACATCGTGGTTGCCCAGCATCAGGTTAGGTTGTGCATGTTTCGGATAGAGTGAGTGCAGGTTCATGCCTTCATCCAACCAGTCACCGCCTTTACCACCAATACCGTTTTCATTCACTGCAAACGTTTCCACAACCCGGTATCGCATGGGAAAATCAAATGCAGAACACAACGCTGGATTCTCCCCGGTACCGTAGCCGACCTTACGAATGGTGTTTTCTTCTTTCCAGATCTCCGCCACCATGTAGCCCAGCGGATTGACGGTTTCACCGTTGTGGTTCTGGTACGTCACTGACTGAGAGGCTTTATCCACCGCTTTGCGGATTTCGGTCCAGGCTTCGGTGGGCACCTGATAGGCCTGATCCAGACGCCAGCCGTCTATTTTCAGTTCCTTCACCCACCAGGTTGCCACCTCCTGGTAAAATGGCAGGCTCTGTGGATAGTCCACGGGATTGTGATTACCGGAAGGCAGCAAACCGGATGGTGATGGCACGACACCGGATTTCTTATGATGGCCGAATACACCATCAAAAAATACGTACAACCCTTTGGCATGGGCTTTTTCCACCAGTTCTTTCGCCTGTTCCAGGGTGCCAAAGCGTGGGTCGATGGAAAAATAATCCGTAGCAAAGTAGCCACTAGCATCCAGCCGGTCATCCCAGTGTGACTGCCCTGCGACCGGTTCTGAGTTGAAGATCGGTGTCATCCAAATGGCATTCATACCCAGTGACTTGATGTAGTCCAGCGAATCAATAATACCCTGCAAATCCCCCTGGTGATGACTGGTACCGTAACCGGTGCCGTGACCGGTTCCTTTTTCACCATCCACAAAGCTTTCGACCATAATCTGGTAGATTCTCAGGTCGTTGGCTTTTACATGGGTGCTGGCATTGCAGTCATAGGCCGGTGTCAGGCTGGTACTGGCCGTAGACGCTGTATCAGATGACTGACTGGCACAGCCAGCCACCAGTAAGGCATAAAGCGCGGAGATGGCCACGGCCAATGCTTTTGGCTTCGTCATCGGTTCCTCCGATTGGTAAGGTTACATGCTGAAAAAAGGCTGTTCATTTCTGGCCAGCGTTGGTATGCATTCCCACATGAGTGTGGGAGCGAGATGCACAATAATTACGAACGAAAAAAGGGACGAAGCATGCCTCCTAGAGCAACGCAGGAGCAGTTGCCGCCTAGGGCAGTCTATTCTCGGACAGCCTCCTAGCC
>NZ_JAHHPM010000222.1 GCF_024606345.1 Endozoicomonas sp. YOMI1 | reverse complement strand
CGGCCCATTCACCAACAATTTCCATAGTAATTGTCTCGCTGTCTGAAAGTTTGGGAGGAGGGCCGCTTCTTTGTACTGACGTAGGGAAAAGTTCTTTATACAAATCATCAATCAAACAGAACACAGATGTGATAAAATGCAGCATGGGCATGGGTTGCTTCCTTCTTATTTCGATGACTGCTTATTCATAGCAGAAGAAGGGGCAGCTGTGCCTTTTTATATCTGTTTCAAACCCGAGCATCGTGTAACACATACGAAAAATTATTACATCCCTTAAAACCAAGGAATCGAATCTATGAACACAGTTCATCCTCCATCCACTACGATAAGTCAGACAAATTTACCTTCATTATATCCTCAGCCACCATTGGATGAGCATAAAGAAATACCGGTAAAACAGCTATCGAATACAGATTTATTGGTAAATATCGCACATTCCACTGCTAATCCCCCTGAACAATGCACCCAAGCCGACGATGGCACGCTTCGGAAAGTTGCAGTGCTAACCCATCCGGGTAAGCCCCCCTCTTCACTGTTACCTTTGATGATTCGGTCGGAAAATACCAATCATCTGGTTAAAAGAGATAATTGGATTTCCTATGGTGATCCAGATATTTTTAACTCAGCATTCAGCTTATTTGTTGATATGGCAAAAAACATAATTATTCAAAAGGAAATGACGGCTAAAGATTTAATTGAGGAAGCGATTAATACTCGCAAATTTATTGAGATTAACAGAAATTACAAGAGTGCTCATGAATTTGGACTTCGCCGTTATGATCCGCAATCAATGCAAAATTATCACAAAATTTGTATACACACCCCTCTAAGCAAAGCTTATTCCTGTGGCAATCAACGTGCAGTTGAGCTGACTCATAATGAACACTTTATTCATCAGAAAACTGAGGAAGGGAATAGGTTTATTACCTACCTCGATAATAAGTATGACCTTTATCCATGTGAAACGAAGAATATTCATTATGGTGTTGTTGTGGGTAATGCAGGAGACACTAAGGTTTATTTATCCCAAATATTGACCAGCCCCAGAATCGAGAAGTTTGAAGTGGAAGATTTTTTTGGACGAAGTGATGAGAATTATGTTGGTAAGGACAAGCGCTCTGCATTAATTATCCATACAGATCCTGATCAACTGATTCCGGGGTTACAGCATGTTCAGGGTTTGATTGATCAGGCGATGGCGGGTGACCTTTCGGTAATCCCCCGCATTCACTGGTGGTATGTACACCTGG
>NZ_JAHHPM010000221.1 GCF_024606345.1 Endozoicomonas sp. YOMI1 | reverse complement strand
TCCAGCTGTCCAAAATGGCTGCGCAGCTCATATTTAGAAGGTGGAATTGGTATTAGTCTAAAATGGCTTGAAATCCAGAAAATATGATTTCATTCGGTTAACTACTTACATACCTTAAAACCAAGGAATCGGATCTTTGAACACAGTTCATCCTCCATCCACTACGATAAGTCAGACAAATTTATCTTCATTATATCCTCAGCCACCATTGGATGAGCATAAAAAAATACCGGTAAAACAGCTATCGCATACAGATTTATTGGTAAATATCGCGCATTCCACTGCTAATTCCCCTGAACAATGCACCCGAGCCGATGATGGCACGCTTCGGAAAGTTGCAGTGCTAACCCATCCGGGTAACCCCCCCTATTCACTGTCACCTTTGATGATTCGGTCGGAAAATTCAAATCATCTGGTTAAAAGAGAGGATTGGATTCCATATGGTGATCCAGATGTTTTTAATACAGAATTCAGATTATTTGTTGATAGGTTTAAAAACAGGATTATTCAAAAGGATATCACTGCTAAAGATTTAATTGCGGAAGCGATTAATACTCGCAAAAACATTGAGGTTACCAGAAATTATATTTGTGCTGATGAATTTGGACTTCTTCGTAATAATCCGAAAGCAATAAGTAAATACCGCAAACTTTGTCTACACACCCGTCTAAACACAACTTATTCCTGTGGTAAACAACGTGCGGTTGCGCTGACGCATAATGAATTCTTTATTAATCACAGAACTAAGGAAGGAGAAAAGTTTGTTAACCTCATCTCTAGTAAATATCAACTATATCCCTGTGAAATAGATAATATTCATTATGGCGTTGTTGTGGGTAATGCAAAAGACAATAAGGTTTATCTAACCCAAATATTGACCAGCCCCAGAATCAAGGTGTTTGGAATGGAATATATTTTTGGACGATATGATGAGCATTATGTTGGCGAGGATAGGCGCTCTGCTTTAATTATCCATACGGATCCAGATCAACTGATTCCGGGGTTACAGCATGTTCAGGGTTTGATTGATCAGGCAATGGCGGGTGACCTTTCGGTAATCCCCCGCATTCACTGGTGGTATGTACACCTGG
>NZ_JAHHPM010000220.1 GCF_024606345.1 Endozoicomonas sp. YOMI1 | reverse complement strand
TCGCCGTAGCTATCTTCGTTGATACCAGAACTGCGGACAATAACCGGCTGTGATGTGGAGAGTCTGTCCAGCTGATGGCGCAGATCCCTGATTTGTTGGGCCGCTTCAGAATCTTTAACCTGTTCGTAATAGTCATCACTGATAATAAATTCAGCCAAACCCGCTAGCCAGTTATTCCTTTTGGTTTGCTCTGAAGGCGGCAAGGTATTGAGGTATTCCCGAATGTTCGTCAGGCTGGTCTCCGCCTCCGGGTCATAAACAATCCCGGGGAAATAGCGGTCTAAAAGATGGGTGTCCAGAGGGTGTTGTTCAAGCATATTCATGACTTGGGCAGTAACACATTCAAAGGGTGGGACAAGCAGACCGGCCTCCTTCATGCGCCGTAAAAACAATCCCTTGCCCCCAAGTTGTTCCCTGCTGCAGGGAAAACAGTCAGTAGCCTGATATGAAGCAGGTGAACTGCAGGTGCGTCTGGTTAGCGGCGTTGGATCGGGAACGTCACTGGGATCAGGAACAATGAAATATCTTTCAGGTGATCCATTAGCCTCAGCATTCCGATTGGGAACAGTTGTCAGGCCTTGAGGATTTGATATGTCCAAAGCAGGAGATGTGATCATGATATCCCTCTCACGTTATTATTCATCCGTTATTTAATCGCTATCGAATAAGACGATTACTTATTTTTGACAATGGTGTTTTGATAAAGTTCACAGGGTAAATTTTATATAAGTACGATCAAGCCATTAGCCTGAAAAGGCCTGGTTTCTGATATCACTGTTGGAGTAAGGCGTCGAGATTGAGAGAAAGACAAAGCTTTTGCCCTGTCTTGCCATTTTTTATGGTGAAACATAAAGGGGCATTTGCCCCTTTATTATTTTTCCGAAAGGATGTTTGTTACCTTGCGATTAATTGGCAACAATATTCACCAGTTTACCGGGAACCACAATCACTTTGCGGACTGTCAGACCGTCGGTGAACTTGCTGACGTTATCATGCGCCAGAGCCAGCTTCTCAATGGCGTCTTTATCCAGGCCTGCCGCTACTTCCAGTTTTGCCCGAACCTTACCATTGACCTGAACCACCAGGGTGATGGCCTCTTTCTTCAGCGCTGCTTGGTCAGCTACAGGCCATAAAGCATCCAGCACGGGCTCAGAGTGCCCCAAAGCCTGCCAAATGCTGTGCATGGCATGAGGTGCGATCGGTGCCAGCATCAGCGTGGTGGCTTCAATGGCTTCACGCAGCACTGCACGGTCCTGGCTTTGTGAATGGCTCACCTGGAACTTGCTGATGGCGTTGTTCAACTCCATGATCGCAGCAATGGCGGTATTGAAGGTCAGGCGGCGCTCACAGTCATCAGAAACCTTGTTGATGGTTTCATGAACTTTTCGGCGCAGATCCTTTTGCTCTTTGGTCAGAGCGTTCAGATCAAGAGCAGCCACAGCACCACCGGCAATATGCTCTGCGGCCTGCTTCCAGCAGCGACGCAGGAAACGGTTAGCACCTTCTACAGCGCTTTCAGACCACTCCAGGGTTTGCTCCGGTGGCGCAGCGAACATGGTGTACAGACGGATGGTGTCAGCACCGTACTGATCAATCAGGTCCTGTGGGTCGATACCGTTGTTTTTGGATTTGGACATCTTGCTCATGCCCGCATGTTCAACCACTTCACCGGAGGCTTTCAGGGTGGCCTTAGTCAGACGTCCTTTGTCGTCAAACTCGCTGTCGACATCGGTCGGGGCAATCCACTGCTTGACGCCTTTTTCATCCAGCTTGAAGAAGGTGTCTGCCAGTACCATGCCCTGGCAGAGCAGGCGTTTGAAGGGTTCATCGCTGTCGACCAGACCGGCATCACGCAGCAGCTTGTGATAGAAACGGGAGTAGAGCAGGTGCATAACCGCATGCTCAATACCACCAATGTACTGATCCACCGGCAGCCAGTAGTTGGCCTGCCCAGGGTGCAGCATCTGGTCATCAGACTGTGGCGAGCAGAAGCGGGCGTAGTACCAGCTGGACTCCATAAAGGTATCAAAGGTATCGGTTTCACGGGTGGCAGGCTGGCCGTTATGGGTGGTTTTTGCCCACTCGGGATCTGCTTTGATGGGCGACTGAACACCGTCCATTGCCACGTCTTCTGGCAGCAGTACCGGCAGATCTTCCAGAGGAACAGGAACTTCAGTACCGTCTTCCTGGTAGCGCATCGGAATTGGTGCCCCCCAGTAACGCTGACGGCTGACACCCCAGTCGCGCAGACGATAGTTCACCTGGCGTTCACCTTTGCCTTCAGCAATCAGTCGGTCGGCAATGGCATTGAACGCGTCTTCTGAGCTGAGGCCGTCAAACTCACCGGAGTTCACCAGCTTACCCTTGTCCGTAAAAGCCGCCTCACCAAGGTCAATCCCTTCGCCATTGGCAGGTTCGATGACCTGTTCGATGGGCAGACCAAAACGGGTGGCAAACTCATAGTCACGCTGGTCATGGCCGGGAACGGCCATCACTGCACCGGTACCGTAATCCATCAATACAAAGTTGGCCGCCCATACGGGTACTTCACGACCCGTGATTGGGTGAATGGCGCGGATGCCGGTATCGACACCGACTTTTTCCATGGTGGCCATTTCTGCTTCAGTCACTGCATTGGATTTGCAGTCCTGAATGAAGGTTGCAAGGGCCGGGTTATTGACCGCTGCTGCTTTGGCCAATGGGTGCTCTGGGGCAATACCTACGTAGGTCACGCCCATCAGAGTATCAGGACGGGTGGTGTAAACTTTGAACGCTTCAGGGGCGCCTTCAGGCCCATTGGCAACCGTAAAGGTCATCTGTACGCCTTCAGAGCGGCCAATCCAGTTGCGCTGCATAGCCTTGACCTGCTCTGGCCAGTGCTCCAGCTTATCGAGGTCAGCCAGCAATTCATCGGCGTAGGCGGTGATTTTGACAAACCACTGGGGCAGTTCTTTGCGCTCAACTACCGTATCACAACGCCAGCAGCGGCCATCTTCAACCTGCTCGTTGGCCAGTACGGTGGCGTCGTTTGGACACCAGTTAACGGTGGCCATTTTTTTGTATACCAGGCCCTTTTCGTAGAGCCGGGTGAAGAACCACTGCTCCCATTTGTAGTAATCCGGCTTACAGGTTGCCAGCTCGCGGTTCCAGTCATAGCCGAAGCCCAGGCGCTTGAGCTGGCCTTTCATGTAATCAATGTTTTCGTAGGTCCAGGGTGCTGGTGCCGTCTTGTTTTTGATGGCGGCATTTTCGGCAGGCAGACCAAAGGCATCCCAGCCCATAGGCTGCAGGACATTCTTGCCCCGCATACGCTGGTAGCGTGAAATTACATCACCAATGGTGTAGTTACGAACATGCCCCATGTGCAGTCGGCCACTGGGGTACGGGAACATGGAGAGGCAGTAGTACTTCTCTTTGCCCTTTTCTTTTGAAGTGCCTTCGGTAACAGCAAAGCTGTCATTGTCTTCCCAGAATTTCTGGGCTTCGCTCTCAATCTGATGCGGTTGGTAATGCTCTTCCATCATCGCTCAACGGGCTTAATGTAAAGGATCGCTTTGATGCTTTCCTGAAAGCAGTCTGGTGAGAATAGCTTCGTGAAAAACCAATCAAAGAGTCAGGGAAACTAATAACCCGTTAGGATACAACACTGCCTGCTCAACTGCACTTTTCCTGTTGATTTATCCACACAGATTGTCCCGCATTGATCTATATCATCCGGCCTGACTGTCAGTATTTGGTATGGTGGCGATCCTTTTTTGGAAGAGTTGCGTAAGACTTACTCCGGTAAGCTGTGGCGATGTAGATAAACCCAGATAATCCTGATTATCGTAGGTTTTTAGCACATCCCTGGTCATTATCGCCTTAATGGTGTCAATTTCATGGTTCCCCAACTATATTCGAAGATCAATAGTAAAATGCGACCATTAAGGACATTCTCAATGAACCTTTGGACGCTTTTAACGAACACAACATCCCCATGCCTCTCCCCTGGCATACCGGGGAGAGCGCTAGGCCTCCAGAAACTACAGCAAAGTATCGAGAATAACCTGGCGAAGTTTTTTAAACATCAGCAATGCTTGTGAGTACCCTGAGGAATTCTACGAGACCATTTCCTATGATGATAACGGGACGAACACCAACTTCATTCCTTCCCGGTACCTTCAGGGCCTGCCATTTTCCGATGACGCTATCTGCGCCTACAGCCAGCTCTTTGGTGGTCGGTTATTCACGGCCACTGCAACAATCCCGGAAATGGCAGACGCTCTGTATGGCTGTGCAATAAGCGGCCGTAATCGCACACTGAGAGCGCTTGCCAGTATATACGATCGGCAGCTTTAAACGTGGTTCCTCAAAGATGCTGCACCCTCAACTTCGTCTTTCCATGACCGACAGATGGTTGCCTGGTTTGTCACCATGTATGGAACAGGGCCAAAGCATCAGCTACCAACCAGAATTTTCCAGTTCTTTGCCCAACATCCGATAGGCACAATGCATGACTGGATATTGTGGCTGACCGCCGTTCGACTCACCCGTTCGGAAGTTGAGGAGCTAAAAGCTCATAAAGAGGTTCTCAAGTCAGACTATTTCCAGAATCATCCAAACAGTATGGGCACGCAACCGCCGTTCTTCATCAAAATTCTGGACAGGATTACCGCTGAACCAACGCTGGCTGTGACAGATCAACCGGTGGATTCCACAGCAAGCTCTCAAACTGCTGCATAAAAAGTCACTTCAGTTACTAATGCCACTTGTTTAGTAGTTGCCCTCTAAACAAAGACCGGCGAAAATCGGGTTTGAAGTTCTGTTTCAATCACTTCTTAACTCCTTATTGGGTGATATCGGTGTTGGCAGTTTGAACACCACCAGATACGTAGAAACTATGAAGGTTAGAATTGCCGCCCCTTCAATCAGTAATGCAGTCTCCTGCTGAATTCTTCCTGCCGTCATGGCCCCATAGGCCAGTAGTAGTGAGAATTCACTGCTTTGACCCAAACGTAAGCCCATTTCTCCTGCATTATCGTTTCGTTCTCCTGCCAGATGCTTCAGCAGATATTTAAACAGCATGGGCTTGGTGATTAATACGATTGCTGATGTTAATACAATGGCCATCAGCTGATGGCTTTTCAGCATTGGATCAAACTGGGCACCAACCGAAAAGAAGAAGAGGATCAGAAAAAACTCCCTCAACGGCTTCAAACCCTCGGCAATAATCAGTGAGATAGGCGATGTAGCAATGCTGACGCCAGCAATAAAAGCTCCGATCTCATGGGATAGACCAAAAGACTCGGCCAGTTGAGCCGCTGTCAGGCACCAGCCCAGTGACACCAGAAAAATATACTCAGAGATAATGTCAAAACGCCCCATTAGCGGTAGCAGGACATATCGGACAAAACTCCAGGCCCCCAGGGCAAATGCACAGGTTTTCAACGGCAGTAATAGTGCTTCGATATGCGCTCCACCGTTGCTGCTGTAGAGAATCAGAATGGTCAGAATGGCCAGAATATCTTCGAACAGCAGGATACTGATCATCACTTCACCGGTTCTCTTGTGGTGCAGTGTTGTGGTTGGGATCAGCTTTAAACTGAGCACGGTACTGGAAAAGGCCAGAGACAGGCCAGCGATTAACGCTTCTATCAATGAAAAACCAAAGAGCAGGACAAGAGCGGCCCAGATCATAATACCAACAGCGCTCAGGCAGAGAAAGGTTACCAGCGCCGTCTGTTTTAACTGTTTGAGCAGGTTTCTGGGATGAAGGTGTAACCCCAGCAGAAACATCAGCAGAATAATTCCCATCGTGGAGATTGCTTCAATATGTCCATCATCTATGACCACATTCAGACCATGAGGACCAATCAGCATACCAAGGCCTATATAAGCGAGAATAATGGGCTGTTTCAGCCAGACAAACAGGGTGCCCAGTAAGGATGCACCGCCAAAGATGACGGCCATTTCCAGAACAAGATGCTCAAACGGTCCTTGCACAGTGTCACCCTTATCGTTAAAACTATTGGACTGTTCAGGATAGTTGATCAAACAGGGTGGGATTGCTCGATTTTCAGTGAGCGTGTCACAATAACGTGCCGTCATTAACATTTTCCCTTTCCGAATGGCATGTCGGGTCGTTCAGAAAAACAAGTGGACTCTTTTTTTTCATGTTGCTGATTTGGCTGATCATAATGGGACTGATTATTAAGTCATGGACGGCTTGGCTGGCGCTGGTTATGCTTTATTTGTTCTCTACCCAGCCGGTTGCATCGCTGCTTATTCGGAGCCTTGAGCGCTACCCGGTCTTTAATTCGGGGCAAGCACAACCTGTTGAGCCTCAGGCAATGGTGATTCTTGGTGGTGGTCTACCTCGTGTCAGCCCCGAGATGTCAGGTTTTCGTCCTTCCATGTATACCCTGGAACGACTCCGCTACGGAGCATGGCTGAGCCGTCAGACTGAGCTGCCGGTTATGGTCAGTGGTGGTGGTTTCCGACCGGAAGCAGCGATCATGGCAGAAAGTCTCAAACGTGATTTTGGTGTGGAAACCCGGTGGTTGGAGGATCAAAGTACGACAACCTGGGAAAATGCGGTTTATGCCCGTGAAATCCTGCCTGAGGATATTCAGTCGGTTTTACTGGTGACTCATGGCTGGCATATGCCAAGAGCTGCTCTCAGCTTTGAACGAGCTGGTTTTCATGTGATTCCGGCACCGGGTATGTTGGCCGACGCTGCAAAAGACACTTTCCGTATCAGCCGATGGTTACCCAGTGCCCGTTATTTGAGCGACAGTGAACGTGCTTTCAGAGAGTACGCAGGGTATTTATGGTACTGGCTGATCTATCGCAACTGACTGTTTTTTTTAACCGCGAAGATCACAAAGGGCACAACGAAAGAAAAGTAGAGGTGTTCATTCAGCACGATGAGAAAAAAGCCTGTAAATGTAGTATTTGTGACACCGTCTGCCCAGGTTACGATAATATTATTCAAAGCTTATTTGGAATGCTAATGACGGCATTCAGCACAAACAGGAGAAGCTCCCACTTCTTGTACCCCCAGCTAATAATCATCAGGGAGCTAATGAAAGTAGAACAGAGTTAAGGGGCGTCAAGTATCAAGACCACGGTTTCTCTTCTTCTCTTCTGGAGGAACTTCTATAAGAAAGAGTGGTCATAAGCTAAAATTCAATAGTGCAATAATTCAATGAATATATTTGATGTAGACTCAAATTTCGTTTCTGATTATTCGCGGTTAGAGGATTTTATGGAATCACATGGAATACCAACTGACACTTTCAGTTCAAAGCCAAGTACGGCTGGCTATTCTGCGCAGACACTTAATTCAGTCCATTATGGATATTTAAATAAGGAATTAATTAATTATGATATACCATCTTCTCCACGTTCACTTAATGATTTTTCAATTTCTTATTTACCATTCACTGAAAATGAATTATTGCTTCCTGAATTATCACTAGAAGACCTTGATAAAACTTTATCTTTTGATTTTGCCAGTGAACCTGTTGATGATAATTTTGCATTCACAGACTCAACCTTAACAAACTCTCAACAATTAGCTCAGAAATTGCCCCTGGAAAACTCATTAGTTAGTTTTTCTCAGCCATCATCAGGTCCGGTTGCTATGGTTGGTCCGTTGAATGATACACAAGAGCAAGTTTTCACTAAAACTGTTGAGTTTAAAGCACCTGAATCGTCCAGTTCTGGCGAATCTGGCGAACTTCTGCCCCCCACACCCGCAGTAGCTCACGAGCAGTCCGAGATACGGAAGGCTTACATGAAAGCTTACCAGAAGGCTTACGTGGAATCCGAGAAAGGAAAGGCTTGCCGGAAAGCTTACGGCGAGTCCGAGAAAGGGAAGGCTACCAATCGAGCTTATGTACAGTCCGAGAAACGGAAGGCTTACATGAAAGCTTACCAGAAGGCTTACAGTAAGTCCGAGAAACGGAAGGCTTACCGGAAAGCTTACGGCGAGTCCGAGAAAGGGAAGGCTTACCGGAAGGCTTACAATATGGCTTACAATGAAGTTTTCAACAATACCGGTGATGAAGAACAAGCAAGAATCGCTGGTAAGCAAGCTACCGCCTTTTTAAGAGAATCGTATAGAACAAAAAGTAATGAGGTTTAATTCGATAAGGAATATTGGACGAAACTTTTTGCTGTATTGGTAATCTAAGATGAAGCTATTTCAGCGGTGAGAGGATATTTTGATGGATGCCCCCGGAGCTCAGCTTGCTGATCCATATAGACATGTGTCTGGAGAGACTATTGCCAGTGATGGAATTGCTTCAACTATGGACCAAAGAGTGCTTGATTTTTCCAAGTGCCGACACATACCTGATTTTGCTGATAAGGCAAAACCATTTGTTTCTGAAGCTGTTGCAGCATTGCGCATTGGCAGGGATGTTGATTATCCTTTTGGCATGAATCCTCTTCACTGGACATTTGCTGCAATGGATTCTCAGGCATTTCAGGGGATTCGTGACTCAGTTCCCCATGACCAAATCGTATCAATGTTTAATGAACCCAATGGTGCCAGATCAGCAGGTGAAATCGCCTATGAAGTTGCAGGTAAAGTTGGCCCGGCAATCAACAAAGATTGTCCAGATCAAATATTGGTTTTTCTGTTAAACAATGCTCCCGAAGCGATGCTGGAGGGATATTACCAATTGTTTCGATCCATGAAGGCAATATTAATTCCGGGTGATTTAAAGGGACAGGCTACCAATAATACTGGCAATAACCGGTTTAATCTGGCAGCCGGTGGCAGGGAAGAGGTTATGCGGTGGTACTGTGATATGTTCAGGACTGCCCCTGACTATCAAAGTGCTATCAATCATCCGACCGATGCGGATGTCAGGCCACTTCACCACGCAGCGAGAAGTCATCATCCCGAGAGGGTTAAAGTATTTGCAATATTGTTAGCAGAGGGAGCCTGGCAGAGTTTGGCAAAGCTGGATAACCTGGGTAATACGCCATTGGATCATCTCAAGCCTGATGAACAGATGATAGATCAGTTAATGGGTTATGTTGGGGAATATCTACGATTGTCAGAGTTGGAAGAACCTGAAAGACAGAGTTGGCTGGAAACTATAGAGTATGAACTTTTCGCTGCGTTTGAACGTTTTCAACAGGAGGTGGATTTAACCAGGGAAATGGCTCTTGGGCAGACAATGGCCCCCTGAAAGGCTGTTCGGGAACAGTCTGCCCTGCATGGCAATTGTTCATGAATTGCTCTGGCCCCTGGCATCATTGACTTCATTTTCGGGGATTAACATACAGCGGCAGTATAATCAGAAGAAAGCTTAGTAGTAACACCGGCCAGGAGCCGTACATCATAAATGGCGTCTGACCCTCGCGAATCTCTGCGGTTGCTGACAAAACGCCATGGGTAAAGCGCGGAATCGTTTTTACCACACCTCCCTTTTCATCAATCAGAGCGGTAATGCCATCATTGGTGGCCCGGATCATGAAGCGTCCGGTTTCCAGTGCTCGCATCCGGGCAATCTGGAAATGCTGGACAGGGCCAATGGATTTACCAAACCAGGTATCGTTGCTGATGGTAATCAGCAGCCCACTCTCTTGAGCCATTTGTGCGGCAAAGTCCGGGTAGACCACCTCATAACAAATATAAGGGGCAATGGTTACCTCGCCAGCCTTGAGTAAGGTTTGTTGTGAGCTTCCGCGGGAAAATTCAGACATGGGCAGATTAAAGAAATCAATCAATCCGCGCAGCATGGACTCCATGGGAACATACTCACCAAATGGCACCAGCTTCTGTTTGTCGTAGCGGCCGGGGCCTCCAGCGGGTAAATAGCCTTCTCCCAGAGACAGAACACTGTTGAAGTAACGGGTTTCGCTGCCAGAGTTATCATCCACTGGCATGCCAAGAATTAATGTACTGTTATTCTGACGAGCCAGTCTGTCCAGCTGGGTCATCAAGCCCCGGGCACGGTTATAAAACAGTGGAATGGCATTTTCCGGCCAGATAATCAATTCCTGCTGCCATTGGTCTTCACTCAGGCCAATGTAATTAATGATGGTGGAGTGAATAAAGTCAGGGTCCCACTTCAGGCTTTGGGGGATATTTCCCTGTACAGCGCTGAAGGAGATATCGCCGGTTTTTTCTGTCCATTGAATGTCGTTCAGCGGCCACGGGAGTCCCCAACATACCAGGGCGATGAATAAAGCAATAATGTTGGGTGTTCGCTGCTGTTTAGCCGGAATAACCAGGGCAAACAACAGGCAGGCTGTAGCTGCCATCAGCAGGCTTAAGCCATAGGTCCCGATAACCGGGGCCAGCGCAGCAAATGGTGTGTCCAGAAGTGCATAGCCCGATAATAGCCATGGGAAGCCAGTCAGCAGCCAGCTGCGCACCCACTCAAACAGCACCCAGAGGCCTGAAAATATCAGTGCCTGTTGCCAGGGTGGAAGTTTGCAGGTACTACCTTGCCCGGCTTTTCGCTGGTTAAACCAGCTATAGATCAGGAAGATCGGCATGATCATCAGGGCGGAAATGCCAAGGACAAAAAGCCCGGTCAGCAGCCCGGCCAGCATGGGTGAAGCGGCCCCAAATTCATGGATACTGACGTATATCCAGGATGTACCCGCCCCAAACATACCGACACCAAAAAGAAAGCCGCACATTGTTGCCGTCTTGATGGGTAAAGTTCGGGTCAGGAGAAAGATAATACCAATGGCCAGCATGGGAACTGGCCAGAAGTCAAAAGGACTGAAGCCCAGGGGCATGGCCGCACCTGCTGCCAGCGACAGCAAGTAGCGCACGATCTGTAGTGATGAAAGGGGAGTCGCAGGAGGCATCAGCAGGGGGTTACCCGCAGCAGTCTAATCCGACGACCATCGGCGTTCAGTACATCAAAACGGAAGCCGGAAATTTCCACGGATTCATTGCGGGTTGGCATATGGCCAAACTCTTGCGTCACAATACCACCAATGGTATCGAACTCATCATCCGAAAATTTGGTGGCAAACTGGTCGTTAAAGTCTTCAATAGGCGTCAGTGCTTTGACAATAAAGGCGTGTTCAAGGTCATCCGCCGGTTTGATAAAGGTGTCTTCATCAACATCGGTTTCATCCTCGATATCACCAACAATCTGCTCAAGCACATCCTCAATGGTGACCAGACCAGCCACACCACCGAACTCATCAATCACAATGGCCATATGGTTACGGTTGGTGCGAAACTCCCTGAGCAAAACATTCAGGCGTTTGCTTTCCGGTATAAACGTCGCTGGTCGCAAATGGTTCTTGATATTGAATTTGCCACCCGTGTTAAGAATCAACGGCAGCAAATCTTTGGCCAGCAGGATACCAATAACTTCATCTTTGGTATCGCCAATAACCGGGAAGCGGGAGTGGGCCGACTCTATAACCTGGGGAAGGAACTCTTCCGGATTCTGGTCTTCATCCACACAGACCATCTGGGAGCGGGGAATCATGATTTCACGGACCTGCATGTCCGCGACCTGAACAGCGCCTTCAATGATGCTTAGCGCTTCATCATCGAGCATGCCCCGGCTTCCGGCATCTCTTAGTATTCCCAGAAGTGCATTGCGGTCTTTGGGGTCCTGGTGAAACATGCTGGTCAGTTTGTCCATCCATGATGGTGACGGATGATCTTCCGTCGAATGGTCGTCGCTCATTGCCCTCTGTCTTCACGGCTATGCCCACCCAGGAGCCTGTCGGACTTAAGACTGTCCTACCGATAAATTGGTCTAAAAATCCCTGCTTCTTCGTCAAATAGCCCCGCTATTCTCCAGAGAATCAGAAATTTTTATCCTCAATTTCTCGCAATCCTCGCTACGGACGTTTAAGTCCGACAGGCTCCTGGTGGGCGGTTTACTGATGAATGTGTTAATCGTGATCCAAAGCCTGTCAGGTTTACTCTCTGTCCTGATAGGGATCAGGATAGCCGAGCTGACCAAGAATTTCCGTCTCCAGAGACTCCATTTCTTGGGCTTCCTGATCGTCAATGTGATCGTAGCCAAGCAAGTGAAGTGTGCCATGAACCATCATATGAGCCCAGTGGGAATTGAGACTTTTTTTCTGCTCAATAGCTTCCTGCTCAACAACAGGGACGCAGATAATCAAATCACCCAGTAATGGCAACTTCAGTTCGGCAGGAAGATCGGAAGGAAAGGACAGTACATTGGTAGGCCCGTCCTTGCCCCGCCATTGCCGGTTAAGTTCGGCACCTTCATCTTCATCGACGATCAGGAGGCTGATTTCAGCTTCCTGACGGTGCTGACCAACTGCTGCCGCAGCCCACTTTTCCAGCTCACTCTGTTCGGGAAGCTGTGAGCTGTTGCTGTTAATCATCACATCAATATGCACCGAGGCCATTATTGTGCGCCTTTGGATGATGAAGAGCCTTCAGCCGGTAATAAAGAGCCTTCAGCCGGTAAAGAGCCTTCAGCCGGATGAGAGCCTGCAGAATGGGGAGTAGAAGGTTTCTTACCCGGTCGGGAATATTTCCCTGTTGACTGCTCCTGAGTCAGCTTGTCGAAACGGTCATAGGCCTGAACGATCCGTTGCACCAGCGGATGGCGTACCACGTCCTTGGCGGTAAACCAGGTAAAGCCGATACCGTCGACCCCTTTGAGGACTTCAATAGCACTGGCCAGACCGGAGCGTGTCCCCCTGGGCAGGTCAACCTGGGTGATATCACCGGTAATCACTGCGGTAGAGCCAAAGCCGATACGGGTCAGGAACATCTTCATCTGCTCCTGAGTGGTATTCTGAGACTCATCAAGAATAATAAATGAATTATTGAGTGTACGACCACGCATATAGGCCAGTGGGGCAACTTCAATAACATTTTTCTCTATCAGTCGGTCAACCCGCTCAAAACCCAGCATTTCATAAAGGGCATCGTAGAGAGGCCTGAGATAAGGGTCGATTTTCTGGGACAGGTCGCCAGGCAGGAAGCCCAGTTTTTCACCCGCTTCAACCGCAGGGCGAACCAGCAGAATACGACGGATCTGTTCTTCTTCCAGGGCCTGCACTGCAGCGGCAACGGCCAGGTAGGTTTTACCGGTACCCGCAGGGCCGATGCCGAAATTGATATCGTGCTGCAGAATCGATCTTACATAACTTTGCTGGTTAGGCCCCCGGGGCGTAATCAGGCCTTTACGGGTACGCAGTGAGATCAGCTTGTCTTCGGGTTCTTCATGTATCCACTCAAGGGCAGATTCCTGCAGGAACAGGTGAACCGTATTCGGGCTGAGTGGTTCGTCCTTACCGGTTTCTCTGAACAGTCGCTTGACTACCTCGCCTGCTACCTCAGCACGGCCATTTTCACCAGTGATGGCAAAGGCATTGCCACGGTGACGGATGGTGACGCCGAGACGTTCTTCGATCTGTTTCAGGTGCTGGTTGAATTGCCCACAGAGTTCGGCGAACCTCTGTGGCTCATCAGGCTCAAGAGAGAAGCGGCAGACGTTTTGATCAGTGGCGTTATGGCCAGAGGCGTTGTTACTTCCGGAAGAGTCCTGTCCTTGTATTCTGGTATTCAAAGTCAGTGTTTAGCCTTTACTGCAAGTGGATTCAGGTAAGATATTACGATGGTCTCTGAGTGTAAGCCAGTCAGGATTCCCTATAAAAAAGAAGCGTTAAGCCTCTTTTTCTCAGGCAACACTGCCCGGCGCGGAACTGATCAGCGTGCCACGCAGAGAGTGTGGCAGCGCTTCAACAATCTCAACATCCGCAAAATGGCCAATCAGGCGAGGATCAGCACACTGGAAGTTCACTACCCGGTTGCACTCGGTACGTCCTGATAATTGTCCCGGATCTTTCCTGGAGTAACCGGTCACCAGGATCTTCCGGGTGCTGCCAACCAGGCGGCGGCTGATTTGAATAACCTGCTGATTAATTCGGTTCTGCAGAATCTGCAGGCGCTGTTTCTTCACTTCCTCGGGAACATTATCTTCCATATCGGCAGCCGGAGTACCCGGGCGCTTACTGAAGATGAAACTGAAAGAGGCATCAAAGCCCACTTCCGCAATCAGGTTCATGGTGTCTTCAAAGTCCTGATCGGTTTCTCCCGGGAAGCCGACAATAAAGTCTGAAGAGAGCTTCAGGTCAGGGCGGATTGCCAGCAGCTGACGTATTTTCTTCAGGTAGTCTGCCGCAGTGTGCTCCCGTTTCATCAGTTGCAAAACCCGGTCTGAACCACTCTGTACCGGCAGGTGCAGGTGGCTGACCAGCTCGGGGACTTCGGCGTAGACATTCACCAGACTGTCAGAAAACTCCAGTGGGTGAGAAGTGGTAAAGCGAATACGGTCAATCCCGTCAATGGCGGCCACCAGGGTGATCAATTCCGCCAGGTCACAGACGGTGCCATCGTGTTTTTCACCACGATAGGCGTTGACGTTTTGCCCCAGCAGGTTGATTTCCCGAACACCTTTTTCCGCCAGGCCATAACATTCAGCAATAACGTCATCCATGGGGCGGCTGATTTCCGCACCACGGGTATAAGGAACGATGCAGTAAGTGCAGTACTTGTCACAGCCTTCCATAATGGAAACAAAAGCCGTTGGACCATCCACACTGGGTTCTGGCAGACGGTCAAACTTTTCAATTTCCGGGAAGGTAACGTCCACCACAGGAATATGGTTGGCCTTGCTGGCATCAATCATTTCCGGCAAACGGTGCAGGGTCTGTGGGCCAAACACCACATCAACCTGGGGCGCCCGTTTACGGATCTCATCACCTTCCTGGCTGGCAACGCAGCCGCCAACGCCAATGATCAGGTCCGGGTTCTTTTCTTTCAGTTTTCGCCAGCGACCCAGCTGGTGGAAAAGCTTTTCCTGGGCTTTTTCCCGCACGGAACAGGTGTTCACCAGCAGGACATCGGCTTCTTCAGGGTTGTCCGTCAGCTCCAGGGTATGGGTCTCACCGAGCAGATCAGCCATACGGGCGGAATCGTACTCATTCATCTGGCAACCATGGGTCTTGATATACAGTTTTTTGCTCATTTCACACTTTACTGGCTTGTGCCGGGAAGGGCTCAAACCTGCAGCGAGGTTAAGCCTGTTCATAAAACGGGCATTATAGCTACCCTGCACCATGGAGGATAGTCAATGATATGTCCCGGTTAAGCAGTGATTGCATAGGCTGGCTTGTGGTCATTGCAGAGTCTGGCAGTGGGATGACGAATAATACCGCCTGCCAGGTTTGTACATTTCCGGTGTAATTAAGCAAACCATTGCAGTCAGGCTTTGTGTTATGATCTGCGTCCAGAAATCCTATGGTCAGCTTAAGCCGTAAAACGCTTGGGCAGAATTAACGTGGTATTAGAACCCCATGGCGAAAACCCCCATTTTCCGTGTGATTTTTCAAAATCAGGGCGAAGTATATGAAATTTATGCCCGGCAGATCTTCCAGAGTGAACTCTGGGGCTTCATTGAGGTTGAGGAGTTTGTCTTCGGTGAGCGCAGTCAGCTGCTGGTTGACCCGGGTGAAGAGAAACTGAAGGCAGCCTTTGAAGGGGTAAAGCGCAGTTACATTCCACTGAATGCCATTATTCGTATTGATGAGGTGGAAAAAGAGGGAACTGGCAAGGTTTCCGAAGCACAAGGTGATAATGTCCGACCTTTTCCCGTGATGCCCCATATTCCCAGCAGGGACTGAACTTAACCGCTGGTTACTCAGTCTTATATAAAGCTCGTATCCATGGCATCAGCACCGTCATCCTTTGGCCAGTGCCAGTAGTGGGGGAATATTATGGATTCACTGCCAGATTCTCTTAAGTCGCTGGAAGTTGGCAGTGCTGTCCCCGATGACCGGGATGCGATGTTTGCCTCTGACTCAGCCTCAGCCATAGTGTGGGGACGAGAGTTGGCAGTGATTAATGTCTCTTCGCTGGCATGTTCAGGGTCCCCTGTCCCTGCGTTTCCTGATGCCACTCCCCAAAGTTCTGCAACAGTTGTTGCTGATCATTGCCCTGAGCTGTTAATGGGGAACCCTGTTAACAGCGAAAAGAACAGCCATTTATCGAGTCAGGATAAAATAGTTGCGGTGATGTCAGCCTTTGGCAAACGGCATCCCTTCGATAGCAGGGCGACAATGCACCTTTTCGCTAAATGCATTTGTGATGAAGAAGAGCAACTGTCTCCCTTCGCCAGTAATGGTGAGAAATGCAATTATCTGTTTTCAGCATTTCTGGCTTTTCAATATGCCGGGGAGCCTGAAGCCATTGAACCGATCCTGACAAAACTCAAGAACATTGATACGGATTTTCTCGACCTTTATCTCAGGGCTGTTGAGCTATATCTGGTGATTTCCGGGCAGTCACCATCTTCTATGGATTATGAGCAGGTGCAAGAACTTTATCAGTTGGTCCGGGAGACTGAATTTTTTCCCGCCGCCTGGCTGCTGGTGAGACTGAGTTGTAATACGGATAAGCTGCTGCTGGTTTCACCCTTGCTTATTCCGGGTCTGCTGGTCCCGTTCATGAACCGAAGCACTGAACTGATTATGTTGGAGCGAGCCTTTGCCCGGGAGCTGCTGGATGCATTCACCACACTCCTCAAGCTGACTAAAAAAAACAGCAAAAGCTGTCTTGAAAACATGACGCCCCGGGACTTGTTCATGCTGGATTTGGGGGGGCTGCTAATGGGTACCAACACCAAGCCTGAGATCAAACGGTTTGTTGAGTATCCGGAAGGGCTGAGGCAGATAGTTACTTTCGACTGGAGTGACATCATTCGCTCCCGAAAGGGTGGTGGCAGGCTCGAACTCCGCTCTCGACGCAACCGGTATACCCACAATCATATCAGGCAGGTGTTTCAGGAATCAGGGGAGAAATTGCGGGCATCGAAAGGCGCATTAAATAATATGCTCGGTGGGGTATTCAAGGATGCAGACAAGGGGACCACGAAAAGAAAAATATATAAGTACTTCGATCAACATCGTGAGGTGCAGGAGTCATCCTTTGTAAGTGGGCTGGCGAAGTTGACCCAAGGCCTAATGTACCTTGGTTCCACAGGGTTTGAAAAACGCCCGCTGATTGCCCTCATACATCTGGCAAATGCGGTAGATAGTGGCTGGTCCCCGCTGCTGCTCAAAGATGCGGGTGATATTAACCTGGGTTTTGGCCGGTTTAAAAAGTCCCGGGAACTGTATCAAGAGTTGCACAGCTTACCCGGTTTGCCAGAGTCTCTCAGGCGAAGGCTGGATTCATTAATTGAAATCTGTGAGTTAAATATTCCTGCCATGACCAGCACTGCAGAAACAGATGCTGTTAAAACGCCGGTTGTCGTTGAGGCTGGCAGCGCGAAAAGCAGGAAAAAAAGAAAAACACATCAGCACAGCAGGGCGGAGTTCAGCGGGAACGTAGTTGCCCCGAATCAGTGGAGCCCGAATACGGAACAAACACCTGAAGCTGCGCAGCCGGTTGAGCAGAGCCATTTGCTGTCGGTGGCTGATTTGCCTGTACGATCAGATTCTGCAGAAAGCAAGAGTCCGGGTAAGCCCCCGGAAGCGGTGCTGACAGACCAGCGTTCCCCCGTTACATCTTCGGTACCGCCTCCTGAGAAAGAGGCCAGGGCAACTGCCGCACGGCAGTTGTTTATGCCAAGGGAGGGGCGCTTCAGCGATAGTGATTTGATGGTTCAAAGGTTTCTCCGGGAGATTAATACCCATCGGAACAAAAGTGATCTTGCCAACGAGAAGTTGTGTATTGAACAGTGGCTGAATCAGGATCGGGTCTATGGGCGTGTTTGTGAAGATGCGGCCTGGTTCTATCTGCGTCAGTGTATTTTTCCCGAGCAGATGGACGTGGTCATCTTGACCGGTGACAAGCTGAATAATGGGCAGGAAGCAAAATGGCAAATGCTGCACTTTGCCCTGGATTGGTTGTCCCGGGCCATGGCCTGTTACCTGGCACAGCCTATAGCGAAGCGTATCCTCAGTGGCAGGTTGCAGGAGATGCTGATTCAGCGGCACCATCAGAATCCGGAGCAAAAAAAGGACGCTGAGGTTTGCAAGCGTCTGCGTTCCGGATGCTCCGGCTTTGGCCATGTTTTTTCTGAGTTGAGTGGCCTGGTCAGCAGCCGCAAGCTAAGAAAAGTTTATGATGACAAGGGGCATGAGTTTTTTGCGTTAAAACGCATTGCCGACCCTCTGTATTACCAGGGAGCGTGATAGTGCTTCGGTTCCGGGCTTAATAAGGCTCAGGCTGATAACTGTCTGTCGTTGTCGTTTTGATAGCGGTTTTTAAAGAGTAGATACAGGCCGCTGCTCAGTAGCAGGTTGCCCAGTCCAATCAAGTACCGGAATAAATCCAGCCTCAGATAGCCGGCGAGAGTGCCTTCGGTACCGATGATCAGTGCACCGGTAAAATAGCTGGCAACAGAAGCCATGATCAACAACTTCGGACCTGACTCCACAGACGAGCGCAATAGCAGATATAACGCGAAAATCAGCAGCACAGCCATTTGCAGGTCACGGTAAATGATGTCTGCACCGAACCATCGACAGACTTCGTAAACCACGCACACGCCCAATATCAGCCTGCCCCAGGCAGCCCGACTCCAGCTGCTGACGGTGACGCCAAGACAGGTAGCAATGCCGGTCAGTGGCGGGGCAAGAAACATGGCGGCATTCACCAGCATGTTGTGGGGGCCTGACCATGCACTGGAGATACCATAACGCAGGCTGCCAGTAATGGATGCCAGTGCCATTAGCAGGAATCCCAACAATGCCGCAGTGGCAGAAAAGCGATGAACGTCAGCGAAACCCTTTTGCTGTGCCATAAGAAAAACAGCAAAAAGGCAGGCAAAGGCCAGCACGGCATCGGAAATGGCCAGAGAACTCATTGTTTGCAAAGCGGTGTAACCATTGGATTATTTTTTACCTGGAGATAACCAACGAGGCAGGTGTATTCATTTACGTCATACCTCGTTCTCTATCTGCTGATTCAGTTCAGTCTGGCGAATGCTTTCTCTGCCGCCTTTAAGGTGGCGTCCAGCTCTGCCTGACCATGGGCAATGGATATGAATCCCGCCTCAAATGCTGAGGGAGCCAAGTATACGCCATTATCCAGCATACCATGGAAGAATTTGGCATAACGCACGGTGTCACAGGCCATCACTTTGGTAAAGCTGTCTATGGTATTGTCGGCATTATGCTGGTCTGTGAAAAATAGACCAAACATGCCGCCTACCTGGGATGTGGTGAAAGGAATACCGGCGGCTTCTGCTTTTTCTTTGAGACCTTGCAGAAGTACAGCGGTTTTTTCCGTCAGAGTTTCATGAAAGCCGTGGGTAGAGAGGTTTTCCAGGGTTGCCAGACCGGCAGCCATGGCCAGAGGGTTGCCAGAGAGTGTCCCGGCCTGGTACACAGGGCCCAATGGTGCCAGATGCTCCATAATCTCCCTGCGACCACCAAAAGCACCCACGGGCAGGCCACCGCCAATAATTTTACCCAGTGTCGTCAGATCGGGTTTTACGCCGTAAAAGGCCTGGGCGCCACCCAGTGCAACCCGGAAGCCGGTCATGACTTCATCAAATATAAGGACAGTGCCGTGTTCATCACACAGCTTGCGTAATCCTTCCAGAAAACCGGGGACTGGTGGAATGCAGTTCATGTTGCCAGCCACCGGCTCAATGATGATACAGGCAATTTCATCGCCTGCCTGTTTGAAGGTTTCTTCCACCTCTGCAAGGTTGTTGTAGGTCAGGGTAATGGTTTTTTCGGCCAGCGCAGCGGGTACCCCCGGAGAATTGGGCACACCCAGAGTCAGGGCTCCGGAACCTGCTTTTACCAGAAGGGAGTCGGAGTGCCCATGGTAGCAGCCTTCAAACTTGACGATTCGATCACGACCGGTAAAGCCACGGGCCAGACGAATGGCACTCATGGTCGCTTCAGTACCGGAGTTGACCATGCGCAGAAGCTCCATGGAAGGCACCATCGCCCGTACCATTTTGGCCAGCCGGGTTTCCAGCTCCGTTGGTGCACCAAAACTCATGCCAGCCAGGGCCTGATCACGCACAGCAGCGATCACATCCGGGTGGTTGTGGCCAAGGATCATGGGGCCCCAGGAGCCGATGTAGTCAATGTATTCCCTGCCATCCACATCATAAAGATGTGCACCACGGGCTTTTTTAAAAAAGACAGGCTTGCCGCCAACTCCTTTAAATGCTCTGACCGGTGAGTTTACTCCCCCGGGGATGACCGTCCGGGCATCGTCAAAAAGTTGTTCAGAACGAGACATGGTGGCAATTCCTTAACATAGGCTGTGCGGCTTAAACTCAAGGTTGTGGCCGCTATTCTTTATTGTGCGATTGTGAGAGGTTAAACAGCTTTACGCTGTGTATCGTTAAACAGAGCCATAAAATTCTGGGCTCGATCCCGGATATTCTGTGCCGCAAACAGGTTATTAACGACGGCAACCATATCAGCACCGGCAGAAATTACCTCAGAAGCATTGTCCGTGGTGATGCCGCCAATGGCGGCGATGGGCAGGTCAAACATTTTCTGTGCCTGTGCCAGAATGGCAAGCTCAGCATTTTTGGCATCGGGTTTGGTTCGTGAGGGGAAAAACTTGCCAAAGGCGATATAGTTGGCACCCTGTTCAACGGCCGCTTTTGCCTTTTCCAGAGAGTTCTCACAGCTGATACCGATAATGGCATAATCACCCAGCCGCGCTCTGGCATCGGCAATACTTTCATCCTGCTGGCCAAGGTGAACGCCATCAGCTTCGACATCAAGGGCCAACTCAACGTCATCGTTGATGATCAGCATGGCCTGGTACTGATGGCAGAGAACCTTCAATGCGCCAGCCTGTCGCAGTCTTTTACCGGAATCAAGGCTTTTATCGCGGTATTGAAGGATTTTCATACCGCCCATCAGAGCCTGCTCTACCGTCTCGATCAGTATTCTGTCATCGGGTTGCAGTTGACTATCGGTAACACCGTACAGGCCGTGAAATCTACGCATGGTCCATACCCAATTATTAAAAAACCGGCAGATTATACCAGTTAATCGCCCTTGTTTTTAAGGGACGTTCATTATTAACCATAAGACCAGCATTCATCATGTTCCGTTTGAAAGTGGGTTCTAACAGAGGTCAGGCTTGCCCGGTAACGCATCAGAATCGATGGCAGCTTTCTCACTTCCTGTTGAGTTTTCTTCGCTGGTTTCAGGAGAGGCTTCACCCACCGAGCAGAGAATGCCGGCAACCGTATTGCCAACGACATTGGTGACCGTGCAACCAGCATCGGTAATCCGGTCCGTCGCCAGAATAATCGCCATGGCTTCAACGGGCAGCCCCATGGTGTGTAACAGTACCCCGGTAGAGACTGCGGCTCCGCCGGGTATACCGCCAGTAGCAACGGCCAGAAGAAAGGTGGTGAATCCTAGGGTGCCCATTTCCAGAAGGCTCAGGTCAACATGCCAGGCATTGGCCACAAACAGGGCGGCAACGCTCATATAGATAGCAGAACCAGACATATTAATAGTTGCTCCCAGGGGAACCGTGAAGCCGGCGATATGTTCCGGGACTTTGAAATTTTCGATCAGTGTCTGATAAGTAATGGGGATGGAGGCGTTGGAGCTGGCGGTAGAGAGGGCAAAAATGACCTGTTCGCGGGTATGACGGATAAACACCAGCGGGGAACGTTTAATAACCAGCCCAATCAGTACCGGATATAGGACAAATAGCCAGAGGCTCATAATGAGCAGGCAGGTCAGCACATAGGAGAGCACGCTAAAAATGCTGCTGCCGTTTAATGTGGCGGCCAGTTTGGCGGTCAGAAAGAAAACCCCAAAGGGCGCCATACTCATGACCATGCCAATCAGTTTCATCATCACGCTGTTGGCCAGTGAAATAGCATTGCTGACACTGTGTGTTTCGTGGTTTTCCAGCTTCTTTATGGCAACACCGGTAATGATTGCCATAAACAGGATTTGCAGAATATTGCCTTCTACCAACGCCTGAAAGGGGTTCACCGGTACCACATTAATAATCATATTCAGCAGTGATGGGAGTTCAGACTGGCCAGAGCGAACCATTTGATCAACGTGACCAAGATTGGCGCCGGTACCTGGTGCAATCATCAATGTGATAACCATGGCTGACAGGATGGCAAATAATGTATTGCCCAGATAGATTCCAAAGGTTTTAACCCCCAGTCTACCGACCTGAGTAATGTCATTAATGCTGCACACGGCGTGGGCAATTGAGACAAAAATAAGGGGGACAACCAGCATTTTTATCATTGCCACGAACATCACACCAACGGCGTGAAAGAGGCCACTGACCAGGTATTCCTGAATAATACCTTCGGGGGAGGCAACCATCTGGATGATGATGCCAGTGGTCATTCCCAGTATCAGGGCAATCAGTATTTGAGGGGCTAAATTTTTCTGCATCATACATTCTCCTCTCGACATGAAAGTGAAACGGCTCTGCTGACTATTGTCCCCTCTACTTATTTGGAACGCTTTATCAGTAACAAGTTCCCGGCAAAGATGAAAAAAAGCTATTTCTTTATGGTAAACCCTTATTTTAGTTGAAATTTGTCGAATTTCCTGAGCTGTGATCAGAGCCGGATTTTGCACAATCGAAGGGTTAATCACCAAGTTTCAGGCGGGTAGGGATTTTCTTTCGACGTCCCCCGGCAAAGTATTTCAGTCATTATTCGCTGTTAATGTTGTCAAAATCTTTGTTTTGGAGAATTGCCATGTCATTACCGTGCCTCGATACCAGCCCTGAAGTTTGCCAAGCCCTGGCCAGGGGCCAGCCCGTTGTGGCACTGGAATCAACCATTCTGAGCCATGGTCTGCCCTGGCCTGAAAATGTTGCAACGGCTCATGCCGTGGAGAAAATCATCCGCGATGCCGGTGTTGTGCCTGTTACCACGGCTATTGAAATTTATTCTTAAAGTACATGGGCATTCGGTACTAAAGCTCACTGATCTCAGTTTGCAAGTGTTTTATGGAGCATTTTGCTGAACTGTTTAGCGATTTCCCGTTCACTGTCAACTACGGTAACACCCCATTTACGGCTTATTTTTTTAATACCCCTTTTTCCAAGAGCCAAGGGTAATTCAGTACAACCCAGCAATATATGGCTTGGTTTTGTTCCTTTCATGACTAAGCGAGCAATGGCTTGTTCGATCAGGCTGATCAGGCGTTGTTTTGCTATGTCACCAGGCAGCATTTTGGTTTTATCAATAACTTCCTGCATTTTTATTTGATCATCCGCAGATAATGAATAGGCTTTTAGCTTTTTTCCTTTCAGTAGACGCGGATAAAGTTTATGCCAATGAGCCTGGGTTGTGCCCAATACAAGGACTCCTTTGGCATTTTTCCGCTTGATATTCTCAGTAATCAGGTAAACTATGTGCTTGAGTGGTCTGATGCCAAAAAGCTTTATCCTGCTGAAGTTAATGTGAGCTGTATTACTGGCTATGGCATACTGGTTATGTTTTCGAGCACCAAATCTTCGCAGGTTCTTAACGTATTTACTGCCGTATTTGATGATCTCTATAGCGGTTCGTGGCGGGGGGCAGGACAATACATTAACCACCATATGATCCATATCAACAGACTGCTTTTTAAGGTTTTGAAAGGCTCTCTTCATAACGTAAGCATCTGAGAGAGGACCGACACCGCCTAACAGACCCAGTGTGCAGGCTTTGGTGTGATCGCCGGCTTTTTTTCCCCTGATAAACAGATCAATGGTTGGTCTGTGCGCTTCGTGTGGAATTTTCCGGGCAATCACTTCCTGTAGTTCAACGAAATAATCGAGTTGCTCAGGGCTCACTTCAATTCGCATTCTGCGCTGGGCATACTTTTTGTTTGCTGTTATACCCGACTCTCTCAATACCCTGGTCACCCACTGATTTTTATCTTCTCCATCTGACGGTTTTGCTGTAGCAAGTGCTTGTTTGGTAAATGCCTTTTTTATTAAACCTTTAATGAGCCTGCCAAATGATACAGAGTAATCAACGGTTTGTTGAATGGGTATTCCGTACTTTTCAAACTGATCAGCAACAAAGTCCATCAAGTCGGATGGTTTCAGAGAAAGTGATGACATGAGGCTACTATCCTGGTAGCCATAACGACCCGAATAATTATTAATGGACCAACATTGATTTTTGTGATCATAGAATAGTTCACCACCGATAATGGCAAATTGGGTTGCATCATCATCTATCAACGTTGGGTGACCATATTTCATTCCATCCACTTCATGCTCAAAACCAATTCGCAAAACAGGATTATTGTTTTTATCAATTTTTAACACCCATAGATAGTTTATATTCTTATCCAGTGCTGATGTTATGTGCTTCATCAGCTCAGGCTTGATATCCCTTGAAGGGTCAAAAAGAAAGTGATTGGGATGGGCTTTCTCGTGAGCTTTGCGAAGAATCGGAGCTTTATTGAAAAGCTTCAGGTTTTTCTGAATTTTTGCCTGACATTCAAAATAGCTTTTGTTAACCGGCAAATCGGCATGTATCCGACGCTCTGATAACAGCTTTCTTGGTGTGTGGAAATTGAATGATTTTAATATCTTTTTTTTGATTTCAAATAAAATCGTATTGACGGCTCTGAGGAAGAATTTTGCCTCGGACTGTTTTGGGTAATGGCCTTGAGGGCTATCACCAGAACACCCACTTACGAACACTGATTTTTGTGAAATATTTAGTCCAGAATCCATTCTTGGCATCACCGGTATATTGAGAAATAATAAATTGTAGGCTCTACTGCGGGATTAGGACATAACAAAGCAGTTAGAATGACTGACTATTTTGGTTTTTGATGTGGTTTCATCCCTTTGGATATGAAGCACTGTTGGCTGGTATCCTGAGGGTTGGGGCGGGTTTACGACTAAACCCGCCGCTGTTTATCAACCTCTCAAATTTACTTCCAGCGCCTGCAAATAACGCTGGATACGGTTGGCATTAGCCCCCAAATCACCCAGCCCAACGCGCGATACAGAACGTACATCCACACGACTGCCTGAGTTCAACGGGATGATGCGGATAATGACGTCATCCTTAAAACCGAACACCCGGGTTTCTTCCACGGCCTCAATAACCCCCCCTGCAGCATCTTCCCGAATGACTCGCCAGCCCAACTGTTGCGCTGTGTCCAATGCTTTGCCAAAGGTTTGCTGTGCATCACTGGCAGATTGATAGGGCTGAATATGGGGATAAGCTTGCTGTTGCTTTGCAGCCAGGGCTTCGCCGCCGTAAACCAGGGTATTTTCCGACGCTGAGCGTTCCTGCTGAGCGGCAACAAATTCAGGTGGCGTCACCGTATCGGTAGAAATATCGTGAATACGCGGCACTCTGAAGCCTGAAGTTCCAACCATAAGTATCAAAGCCACTAATGGCAAGCCACCAAGCACCATGGCCACCACCGCATGCCTGGCCAAATGCCCGTGGCGCTTAACCCAGGCCACCGGCAAAGCCCCCAGACTGATCGCAGATACTAATAACAGTCCAGCCAGCGATACTGCAAACGTTAATGACAAAGCACTGAACGGCAGTACGTTACTGCGATAACCGACAATACCGACAACCATCGCCAACAATAACAACATCTGAATATAGGTGAGCCAACGTACACTGGGTTTCATACACAATCTCCTGCTGAATGATTGCTGTTTTGTCCTGATATTGGGAGTATCTTATTGGATAAACCAACGGTTTAGCAGGAAGAGTACAAAGTTTATATTGGCTGATGCAAGGCATGTCCGGCACAAGGACAGGGAATTAAGCATCATCCTTGACTTCTTTGGTAGAGTCGTTCCAGTCGATCTTTGGTGTGCGCCATTTATATTTTGTATCAGCACCATGGTTCTCTAAAGACCAGGTATCGTATTTTAGGGCACAGTCATGCAAGTTAGTAACAATGCTAGGAATCACGTTGCCCATGAGGTTGTTAACCAGCCATGCAGGTATGAAACCCTTCGGATCAGTGTGCGAGATATAGATCAGTTTAGCCCCGCCAGAGGGGGTCGGGATTATGTAATACCCAGTGAGAACTGAGCGAGCCCTTACAAATCCTTCCCGCTCAGGACAGTCAGCATGGCAAACGCTGTGGTTCATAATGATATACTCGCCGTTGGTAAACTCCATCCAGGAGCGCATGTTGCAGAAATCACGTTTCGAGATCGGCCAATAAGGCTGCACTGAGTAGTATCCAATGTCATTCCGAGAATCCAGCTGACAGATTTCGTACCCCTCAATCATCTTATTGTCCCAGGTTTTGCGGTAGTCAGCATCATGTAGAGTGTTGAACAGAGTCTCGGGATTAATATCGTCCCACTCGACAGTCGCACGAACAATGTTGAATCCGGTGCCTTTTTCACCGGGCTTCAGATCCTCTGGCCTGGACTCCACGAGAAGAACTTTCTGCCTGTCCTCATATACTTTCGACCACTTGCCATCCTGGCTCTCGGCGAAGTCACGCAGTTTAACGAAGTCGGGCAGTTGCTTCAGCTTGTACATCTCCCCCTTTGATTCAACAAAGATAGGAATAACCGAACGCATTGTATCGTTCCCATCAGGGGAGCTTGTTTCAACAGCAGGCTTTTCTGATTGACTTTTGGTATAAAATTCACCATTTCCATCATCAGAATCAGCATGTTTGACTTTCGCAGTAGCGATGGAATGTGTTACCTGAAAATTTTGTGATATTCGCCTGTCTTCTAATGGTTTATTTGGTGATATTACTGGTTGTTCCTGCTTGCCCTGCTCAGATAAAGTGTGAATAGAATGGCCTGGGTTTTCTTCTACAGAAACTGAATTAGTATGCCATGTGCCGAAATCATTCTGACCCTGGGACTCCGACCTGCTGGTTGATCTACTACTGCATTCATCAAACTGGGGATTACCTTGACATGCACGCATTTTGTAACCAAGTATTCTTGATCAATTAACGTAATGACACTATAAAAGCCCAAGAAAAATAAATGTCAAGTCGAGTATTGGCCGGGTTTCATCTACCCTGATTGTCAGATCAATCATCTTCAGTAAGCTTGGGCTTCAGTGACTTAAAACAATTTATGTTTACTACGATGTTGCGCTTCTTTTATGGCCAGCTCCTTAGGATAGTTACTGGTATCGCAGGGAATGTTAAACCGTTCTTCCAGGATCTGACAGGTCTGTTCTGCAATGGCATAATGAGCCTCTGCACTCGGGTGCACACTGTCGCTGTAAAATGCTGTTTTGCCGGGAGTTACCTGAGAGAAATGGTCGCGGACGGGTTGCCAGCTGTCATCAAATACCGCATTGCTTAGCAGTTCCTGGGTAACAATGTTGCGCTGCTGTTCAGCCTCTATGCGCTTTTGGGAAATAAGGGCCTGGCGATCTTTTTCAACCTCTCCATTGTCATCTATACCCGGTATCGGAATATTCAGAATTGGATGCACAAAATCCCATTGCGGATCTTTTCGGAGTATTTCAAACACTTCTTCACCATCAATCTTCATGACACGATAGCCAGAGTGCTGTGGAAATGACTCCCTTAACAGGTTAATTCTCATACTCAGGCTGGCATTATATGCCCGCCATTTTTCATGCAGCTCCTGTCGTTCAGGGGCGTTAAGAAACCTGGGCGCAGAAGTGATATCGGGCAGTAAAAACACGATAACCCGCTGGGCTCCAGCCTGCAGCACATTGTAAATATCCTGTGCCTGTTCCTGGGCAATATCGTCAGGGTCCTGCCAGTTATTCAGGAAATCATTACCGCCATTTAAAAAGACCACCAGGGTGTCCGGCGGGATCAGCGGATCTGAAGTGTCTTTATCGACCTTGTCATTGCGCTCACTCAGATAGGACTGAACAATCAGACCCTCGCAAGGTGGTATAAGGCTACCCTGAAAGAGCGTGACAACAGCGTCCATGCCCCCCTCCACAGAACTCAGGAAGGCACTGGGTCTACCCAGCTTACTTTCAGCACAGAGTATCCAGCTGCCAGCCATGGCCCGGTTATCAAGGTTTACTTTCTGCTGTTTCGGGTATGACATCATTCTGACCAGCACCTCGGGCCACATCAAATCCATCTCTCTGCCGGTGGTCCATTTCCCTTTTTCGTAGTGCTGGCTGTCCGGCAGGAGAGGGATCTGGTCGGCGAACTGGCTGGTGGTTGATAGTAAGGTCTCTTCAGCCATAGCAGGCATCATAGAGAACAGGTCCGCATTGATAATTTCACCCAGGGCCTCGGCCTTATTGGCCAGAAGCCTGCTGATACGTTTGATGGAGGGCATCTGACGGGCAATATCGGAATGCTGAATATTGCGGAGAAAGCGGGTGGTACGTTTCACAGCACCCAGCAGGTGACTGTCCAGCCTCTGTTCCATGAATTCAAGGCCTGCCAGCATGTTTGTCAGCAGTGTTTCCAGCTGGTTCACAGCATGCTCTTCCAACCCGGTCAGTAGCCGTCGGATAAAGCTTTGTTCGCGTTTTTCTGCCTGAAGTTCTACCCGATAAAGTTCAAATGTTTGTTCAATATTGTGGATGCTGCTGGCGCGGGAGAAGAACTGGCTCAGATCAATGGGTGGCTCTTCGACCAGCGGGTTGAAATCACCCCTCAAAGTTTTCAGCAGATTGAAGGTAGAAAGTGCTGAATTCGGCTTGTGAAAATCATCACCATGACTGTCTGAGAGACTGTCCCCAAACACCAGTAAGGTATGGGGGCTCCATGGCTCAGGTTTCATTAATACGGGACTGCTGATATTCAGCTCATGGCTTGCACTGGTTTGCAGGGAAAATAAAACTAAACAACAAATGACAAGTGTATACCGACAGTTTTTCATGGCTTGACCCTGACTGAATGACTTACCCATGTTCCAGGAGAATGTCCGAGAATAGCGCCCGTCTAGGAGGCTGTCCGAGAATAGCGCCTGTAGCGAGGAC
>NZ_JAHHPM010000021.1 GCF_024606345.1 Endozoicomonas sp. YOMI1 | reverse complement strand
TCAAGTTTTAGGCATTTTATATGAGTCGGTATATTCCTGATTGGGGTGGTGAAAGGCAGATATCCCATCCGGGCGGAGACAATTCCCCACCATGCGGGCATCCGTGGCCAGGAAAGCGATCTCGGATTACAAGAAAATATCCTGCTCTAATACTGGTCTTGCCGACATCATGCTCACATTTGTGGAATCTGGCGTCTGGTGCACCAAGGAGTATGGTGATATTGATGAAACATTTTATTGCAGTATGGAAAGCATGTATGAAAGTGCTATCAAGTTCTTTAGTAAAGAAGGTCTCTCTAAGGAATTTAATGATCGCTTTTTTGACATCGTTGAGGATACAACCAATATGGGATGGGGTTTTCATGACACCTTGTCAGATATTTACGACACCTATGCGAGCGATGCTGATTAAAATGAAACTCATCAAACTCTCCCATGATTCGCTGAAAGTCATTCAGTGTCAGAAATTCTCTGATACGGAGCCTGGCTCTGTCGTCAAAGATTTCAATGCCTTTCTGAATCGAGTTATGGAAAAACCTGTACCTCTGAGCAAGGGTAAGCGGCAACCCGTTCAAAAATGGACAACATTTCTGAATGAAGAGCTGGTTGAACCTGACCGTCCTGAACTGAAACGTCCACTCACCATTCACTACCCTTCGGTGCTGGGTTTATATCTACTGATTCGTGCCTCCGGACTTGGGCGGATTATCATAGCTGGAACCAACAAGCTACATCTGGTTATTAACGACAACATAATGGCACAGTGGCAAAACCTGACGCCTGTAGAACAATACTTCAGCCTGTTGGATGCCTGGCTAACCAGAGGCAATTCGGACATTATTGGTGAAGAGCTGCACGGTCGGGATCACCGCCCCCTCAGTTGTAGTGGCGTTAATTTTCTCAGGCAGGCTGCCTTTAATGAAGAGCCCATTTCACCTATTGGCCTTGAGGCGCTGCCGATTAGCCTGGGGGCTTATAACGTAGCCCTCTTAAAACTGTTCGGATTGGCCATCATCCAGTGGCAAAGCACTCATCAGCTAGCGCACCTGCAATTTACCACTCTGGGTGTAACCCTGTTAAATGCGTTTCAGAAATCCGTTGACCTCCATGGACTTGCCCTGCCCGCTGGCTGCGAAGACATACTCTATGAAGACGACGGAATGCTGAAAGTGGTCAAGCCTTGGAGAAAAGATGTTAAACAGTTACTTCATCCATCTGATGCGCAACTGCACGACAGCTACATCATTAATGCATCAATATTTGCCTATAAATGCCAAAGAACGCTTATAGTACCGGTCAGTGCATCTCTGGAGCAGCTGGCCATAGCTGTCCTATCTGCATTTTCATTCAGCACTAATCACCTTCATTGCTTTGTATACGAGGATTCCTACGGCGACGTCTACAAAATTGCTGATCCCAGGTTAAGGCCACAACACACGGATTATACCAATGACACCAACCTGAAGGATCTTCGACCAACGCCTGGTGCTCAGATCCGTTTTCTTTATAATCTCAACGAACCTTGGGAGTTCATCCTGGATATAATGGGTGGCATAGATGAAAAAATAAACGCCATCTCCATAACAGACAGAAGAGGAGAACCCCCAATAGAATACTGAGGCCAACCCAGACAGTTGAAATAAAAAGCAACGAACGCAACAAGCCCTGCCAGGCTTGGCCTGTG
>NZ_JAHHPM010000219.1 GCF_024606345.1 Endozoicomonas sp. YOMI1 | reverse complement strand
CACCCGGCGTTGATGGGCTGACAATGGAAGAGACAAAGAAAGACTTCAGGCAATGGCTTGAACAAACGCTGACGTCTATTCATCGACAGGCTTACAAGGCACCACCGGTCAGGAGAGTATGGATACCAAAACCGGGGAAGAAGGAGAAACGCCCTTTGGGTGTTTCTTGCATTAATGATCGAGCCTTGCAACGCAGTGTTGCCGATGTATTGAATGCCATCTATGAACAGGATTTTCTGCCCTGTTCCATGGGAGGCAGGCCGGGCATAGGAGCGCACAATGCGCTATCCACCTTTAATGAGGTGGTGTCAGGTCGCAAAGTGAGTTGGGTGTTCGAGGCTGATCTGAAGAATTTCTTTGGAAGTCTTGATCATGGATGGCTGCTTCGTTTTGTTGAACACCGGGTCGGTGATCCCAGAATTCTGAACTTGATCCGTCGTTGGTTAAAGGCGGGAGTGATGGAAACCGGGGATCTGCATGAGAGTGAGGAGGGTACGCCGCAAGGAGGGCCTGTCAGTGTCATTTTGAGTAACCTGTATCTGCATTACGTGCTCGACCTTTGGTTTGAACGCAAGGTTAAGCCCTGTTTAAAAGGGGAAGCCTGGTTAATCAGGTATGTTGATGATTTTTTGGTGTGCTTTCAGCACCGCAGTGATGCGGAACGTTTCATGAATGTGCTGCCAAGGCGGTTGGGCAAATTTGGTCTGAAGCTGGAGCCGGATAAAACCCGGTTGGTTGAGTTCGGACGATTTGCTCATCGGCAAAAGAAGCGGCCAGAAACGGTCTACTTTCTTGGGTTTACTCATTACTGCACCCGTAACCGGAAGGGAAACTTTATGGTTGGCCGTAAAACGGAGAAAACACGGCTATGGCGAAGTTTTGAGAAATTGAAGGCGTTGCTGAGGCGAATACGTCACGATCCGTTGCATGAACAGTTAACAGCGATCAATCGTCGGTTGCAGGGACATTATGCTTACTATGGAATGGGAGGGAATTACCGAAGTCTCTGCAAACTGTATCGGTTTGTGGAGCGATATTGGCGCAAGATGCTTAGTAAGCGGTGTCGTAAGGGAAAGGTGACCTGGGAGAAATTTAACCATCTTAAGCGGATAATGCCGTTACAGAGACCAAAGATAACCATCTCCTTTTGGAAGATGCAATCTATGTCTGTGCTGTAAGTCAAATGTCGAAGAGCCCGGTGCGGGAAATCTGCACGCCGGGATCTGGTGTGTCACGAGAGC
>NZ_JAHHPM010000218.1 GCF_024606345.1 Endozoicomonas sp. YOMI1 | reverse complement strand
AATCCGGCGTACTGTCGGTCGCTGCCTAAGAAGTCAGAAGCCTCGCCTGATAAGGTGGGGCAGTCACACTGTATGTAACACCATAATCATATTTTTATAAAGAGCCTTGGTATCAGTGGCCTTTAGAGTCAGATTCGAGGGACGCCGCCAATATAAATCCCGTAGGTTACTGATCTACTGGTTTTTTTATGGCTGAGGTATTGGAGTATTTGTCGAAGAGTCCAACAAATGTTGCCCCAGCGATAATTTACGGAAGCCTTCGCTTTCAGCCTGCAAGTTTGACTCACTTATCTGACAGCATTCCAGTTGTCGGAAATCACAGGTAACCCCATTGCCTTATAAATGCAGTTACTCCCTTTTTCCTGATTAAGGCACTCGAGAGCCAGTGGATTTCTCACCTGTACAGGGAAAGCTTGCCTTTGATCACTTCTGCCAACGACAAGGTAATAGCCACCTGTAGGTTTGTCATGGAACAATGCAATGACCATGCTTTTGATGTGCTCGACTCTGGCTCTTTCAACACTGGTTGGTGGTCGCTTTGTTTTCGTTTCTGCTCCTTCAACTATCTGCTTAAGCGTGGATATAACTTCTGAGCCAAAGAGTGTTTCCAGAAATGTGTGTCTTTGCTGATCTGTGAATAGTTCAAGCCGCTTGCAGTCTCTGTAATCAAATAAGGGCTTGCCAATGAAGTAGTCGTACATCACCGTTGCCATAAGCTCGAATTCCTGATCGGCTGGAGATGCTTTGCGCTCCTTGTCATACCCCCAGCCGAATGGATATTGCTTCAGCTTAAAGAGTCGTAATATATCATCAGCGTATTTCCGGACACATTGGCGCTGACTCTCTGAGTGTCTGGATGCTCCTTTTTCAAACTCAGCCAAAAACTCCCTGCGAGTCCATTTTGCTGGATCACCTTTTACATCCCAGCTTTTTGGAAAGACTACTGATTGTTTTAGCAGGTGCAGCATTGTTCCATCAATATTGCCGTCCTTACCTGGCACTTTTTCATTTTCTGCTATTTCAGAGAGTTTTCTTGCAGAGGGTGGAGTAATCTTTTCGGCAATCTGGCGGTAGCCTACGGTTTCTGAAAACTTGTGGACACATTCGCTGGGTTTCATCGCCTGCTGTTTGACCTGGTTAAGATCACTGACAATGGTTTTTGATTTTTCTGCACAGCGCTCTTCCAGGAATTTATCAAGCTCTTTTCTTTCACGCTCATTTTTACAGTTTTCTACAAACTTCAGCACTGCGTCTGCAATAGCCATACCTGCCTTAAGCTTGCGGATGTCGGCGATTGATGGGTAGGTTTTTGTTACAACAGCAGGAGTAACAGGCTTTGGTTTTTCCTTGGCAACAGGTGGTCTGCTGGCGATAGGTTTTGCTTCAGGCTTTGAAGTAGATGGTTTTGACATCACTGGCTTTGGCTTTGTTTCTTCTTCTTTTTTCTTGTTGGACTGTTCAAGGTATTTCCGCCCTTGTTCAAGTATTCTATCCACCTCCTCCATTCCCTTATCTATGGCTTCACGGCGCTCTCTTTCTAATTCTGAAAGCTGTGAGGTTAAGCCTTTATTGGTAGTTTCTGTGTTGTCCTGCTTGTTGTGTTTTTTATTACCCGTTAGTGGTCGGTCAAGAGCTCCGGCTACAGGCTCTGTTTTGTCATCATTGTCTGAGTCTGGCTCATCGACACCAGAATCATAGCCCGGGTCTCTGCTATCTGGAGCAGAAGGGACGGAAACTCCAGAGTCTCTTACCAGTGCGTTTACTTCATTGCTCATGAAGTTAAAAGCGGAAAGTGCCTGCAACCTGCGAAGAAGAGACTTATCTGTATCCGATTCAACCTTCTCCAGGGCATCTTTAAATGTGGGGTTACTGAAAGCTTCGGATATGCAGGTAGTTCTGACATCATCCATCAGCATGCCCATCTTCTCTGTCATTTGATCTATCGCATGCTTGATGATTTCTCCCTTTGCTTTCATTCCTGCTGGCATTTGCTTGTCGAGCTGATATACGCGTCGTACGAACTCAGTAAAACGATGTGCTGCTTTTTCCTTATCGGGAGATACAAAATCGTGAGCCCTGTTTGTAAATAACTCTTTTAATTCCAGAATTGCTTTTTGTTCATTCCCCTCTCTGATTTTTCTCAAATTCTGTGAAAGTTTAATATCAAACTTCTGATAATCCTGATCAGGTAATTCAGGAATAAAAGGGAGTGCTATATCATCATCGAAAAGTTCATCCAGCTCTGAGTATGAAATTTCAATCTCATCTGCTTGCTTCAGGGAAGGGGACTCTTTAGGTCTTTCCGGCTCTTTACTTTTCTTTTTGAGTGCTGGTTTTTCCATCTCTGGCATCATCATGCCAAACAGTTTTTCATGTTCCGGATGGGGAGTCTTTTCAGTACTAGGGAAAAAAGTGTGTACTTGTCTAACAGCTTTAGGATTGTAATTGTTGAGGCTTTTCCGGGGGGGAGTGGAGGCAAAACTATCACTGAGGGTAGATTTTTTACCGAGACATTCATATCGTCGGCGGCAAGTCTGTCGCACTGTATGGGCAGAGTTACCGTCATGGCGAGCAGCAGAAGAATATTGTGTGTCCAGGTTGTATGGTGAGAGCTGATTATTAGTTTTCACTTGATGATCCCTGATTTAAATAACTTGATTCAATTAAAGTTGGAGTTTTGTCAGTCCAAAAAATTCAATATCAGCCCTGGGAAATCATGATTAATTTGTAAATTACTGAATAAAAAAGTTATTTTATACTCCTTTGAATGCATTTAAATGAAGGTTTATCTGGGATAATAGTACATATTAGCTCTCGTCATTACACCTAAGAAACGACCAATTCTGTTCCTGTCTTTCAGGTGTGGGCTTTCCAAATCAAAGCCTCGTCCCTTAAATGCCTGCTTTTCCATGCTTTTCAGCAAAGGTGGTTAAGCTGGCTTTCTTATGCAGATCGACCTCACCATCGCTGGTCACGCCTTCAATGACCCAAAGACAATCAGTATCCGGGTTTCAAAATTCAAGACCTGAACCAACCCTCCCCAAAAACAGTTTGAACAATGTTGGGATGATGAGCGTAAGGCATTACACAGGCTCAAATCCCGGTCGAACACCTGCGCCTGAATAGACAGCCATGTTCGTTTTTACGATTGTGCTGGGCTGCGGGGATTTGCCTGTGTAGCAAAAGAAAAATTCGACTATTTTGTAAACGACACGTGAATAAAATGGTCAAATTTCCTGATTCAATAACTAAAATTTGACCGATTGCAACTAATTGCTAAAGCTGACCGTCAGGTTACCTAGATTTTCTGACAGGCACTAATTAATAGAGTTATTGTATGGGACCGTCCAGTCGACACTATACAGCTCTCGGGAAAAGAGCTGCCGATGCTGGCAAATTAAACGACGAATCTATAGTAATACCGCAAAAAAAACAAAAAACCCATGGCGCTTTCAACAGGAAAATAGCGCCTGAATCCAGGGAGGTAAGTTCCTGGCACAATTCTGCTAACGTGGGGCACCAATATCGCCGTGATGGTCATCAGCGCACCATTGACCTGCGTAGTATAAGTACCCAAATGAAAGACGGTTGGCGATATATTAAAACGAATAATTTTGTGCGTGCGGTTGATACGTTCGATCAATTACTCTCCCTTAATCTGGACCCCTGTGAACGACAAAGAGCTCAATTGGGAAAAGCCAGGGGATTACAAGGGCAAAAAAAACTGAAAGAGGCTGAGCAGACCTTCCGGAGCCTGCGTCGTCATGAAAACGAGAAGAATGGGAAGCGGGCTGCTGACGCCTTCAGCGGAGACCTTCGGCTTGAACTCGGGCTGGCTTGCTGTTTGGGAAAAATAGGCGACGGGCAAAAGCTGAAAGAGGCGGAGCAGATCTTACGGGCCCTGCGTCGTCAGGAGAACGAGAAGAGACGCCAGCGAGATGCTGACACCTTCAGCGGCCATAATCTGATTGAACTTGGGTTGGCTCGCTGTCTTCAGGCAACAGGTGAGGCTGAAAAGGTGAGAGAGGCGGAGCAGATCTTCCGGGCTCTGCGCCGTCAGGAGAACAGGAATAGGGGGGTGCGAGATACCGGGGCCTTCAGCGGACACTTTCAGATTGAACTCGGACTGGCCTACTGCCTTAAAGAAACAGGCGATGCTGAAAAGCTGAAAGAGATTGAGACGATCTTCCGGGGTTTGCGTCGTCAGGAAAACCAGAAGAAGGGCTGGCTTCCTGTTTACTCTTGGAGAATCAAATAATGGATGGCATCAGTATTCTGGAAAAGTTAGCGGGTCTATATCCTGACAATCCGCAGGTCATTATTCACAGGGGGTGCGCTTACTTCAGCTTAACTGTTCAGGCCATTAATGAAGAAATATCCCACGCCACATTATTATCACAAGCAATTCAGGATGCTGAAAAAGGCCGGAAGCTAGCGCGCAATCATGCGTCCTTGAGTCTTTCGGCACATCTGGCGCGGCTCAATGGGGATATAAGCCGCGCCAGCAGATACTGGTCTGAAGCGGGTAGCTCTGCAGCACCGTCGGCAAAACTGTTTGAACAATGGCGGGTTGATGAGCACAAGGCATTAAGCCGACTCAAATCCCAATTGCTCATCTGAGCCACTTCCACTTGCGGGACCCAGGCTCTCGCCAGTTGAGCGACTAATCCAGCACCCTGGCAGATATCATTCAGCATTGATTGGCTGGGTAGTGCAACTGGCCTTGAATCATACGGCACTGATTCATTATTAGCCGCAGGCTGCTGGTAATCAGGAGAGAGCGACTGAAAAAAAGGAATGACGGCTGAGCGCACAATGACACTCAAACCATTTAACTGCCATTCTGTGAGGAAGGATGACATGGCAAAATTTTATTGATAAACGAACTGTGATGGCTGTGGTCGCTGCTGCCTCAATAAGATCATTGATGCTGATACGGATGAGATTCACACAACGGCGGTAGCCTGTCGGCTGCTGGATCTGGAGACCTGCCGCTGCAGACATTATAAACACCGTCGCAAATTGTGGGTGACTGTATCAAGCTTACCCCGAAAACCCTGCATCAGCATTTGCCATGGTTGCCGGACAGCTGCGCTTATTATCTGCTCTATCATGGCTATGATCTGTCACAATGGCATCCTCTGAATACCGGGCGTTCGGACTCTGTCCATGAATCCGGATTCTCCATCAAGGGCTGGGACATTGCTTCAGAAGACGATGTTCCGGACCCTTCGGACTGGTTTGATTATATATTCGGGTGAAGTAAGGCTTTTTCTGAGCAACTTTCAGATTACTGCCTCAGTGATTTGATTGTGTGTGTGGCTCCAGAGCGGACGAAGTCGGCATCACAGCCAGCGGTGACCAGGCTGAATCCTTTTTTTCGCATGCGATCAGCGAACTCCGGCCCCATGCAATGAATGGCGGCAGGTACCTTATGCTTTTTACTGCAGGCAAGGATATGTTCGATAGCCTCCATAACGGGGGACTCATAGTGGTCTGGTTGGGGCTGACAGCCCAGGGCATAGGAAAGGTCAAAGGGGCCAATATAGATGGCTCCCAGTCCTTCAGTGCTGAGAATATCATCCAGGTTATCCAGAGCCTGACGAGTCTCTATCATGACCATGGGCAGTATGGTCTCTTCTGCTTTTTCCGGGTAATCACTGCCGGCATAGATCATCGCCCGGCTAGGGCCAAAGCTGCGGTTGCCTTTGGATGGGTAACGGCAGGTAGCGACAAATTCCCGGGTTTGCTCTGCGCTTTCAATCATTGGGCAGATGACGCCATAAGCACCGGCATCCAGCATTTTCATAATGATGCCCGGATCAAGCCAGGGAACCCTGACCAGCGGAGTCACCGGGGTGGTGGATATGGCCTGCAGCATGGCCAGGGCCGATTCGAAGCCAATCATGCCGTGCTGCATGTCAATGGTCATTGCGTCAAAACCCTGGTGGGCGATCAGCTCAGCCGTCATTGGGCAAGGGTGGATAAGCCAGCAGTTTATGGCGGTCTTGTTTTGCTGGAAAAGGTTCAGTACCTGATTCTTTCTCATTGTTGACCATTGTTATCTATTTGATGTGGTCAAAAAAGTATAGCTAACGAACGAGCCGGTTAACCTGCTGCTTTTCTGTATGATAATTGATCCCAAGGCTTGTCAGCGGGGTGGAAAACCTTACACTAAGCCTGTCCGGAGACGGGGTCGTCGTGACGGGCGCAATTTTTGAACAATCTCCGGGTTGATTTGAATATTGGCAAAGAATCTGTGATCGAATGACAGCCCATGGCACGCTTTACGGTCTTGGCGGTCGTTCCTCCCGGATGGGGCAGGACAAGTCACGACTGAACTGGTGTTGCAAACCGCTGTACCTACATAGGGTTTCTCTGCTGGCCCGGGCCGGGATTGATCAGGTTCTGATCAGCGGGTCCGGTTTTGCGGGTTTTAATCTGCCGGTGATGTTGCCGGTCAATTCGGAATTACGGCAAGCCGTTGAGAGTTCCATAGCCAGTGATAATCCGAAGGACTATGCCCTCTGGCGCCTGCATCAGCTGTTATACCATTGAAAATAGACTGGGGCGAGAATAGCCATGGCTCATAATCAGTTTGATGAGTTTATTCCTGTCAACATTGCCGTGTTGACGGTGTCCGACACCCGTACCGAAGAAAACGACACATCCGGTCACTTACTGGTTGAGAGCCTGACCGCTGCTGGTCACAAACTTGCTGACAAGGCCATTGTAAAAGACGACATCTACAAGATTCGGGAAGTAGTATCCCGCTGGATTGCCAGTGATGCAGGGTCTCCTGACTGTGTGCAGGCCGTGTTGGTCACCGGTGGTACCGGGTTCTCTGGCAGAGACAGCACGCCAGAAGCGCTGTTGCCTATTTTCGACAAGCAGATTGATGGTTATGGCGAGCTGTTCCGTCAGCTTTCCTATGAACAGATCAAAACCTCCACAATCCAGTCCCGTACCGTGGCGGGCATGGCCAACGGCACCGTTATTTTTGTTATGCCCGGCTCCAATAATGCCTGTAAGACCGCCTGGGAAGGCATTGTCAAGGATCAGCTGAACAGCCAGCATCGTCCATGTAACTTTGTTGAACAATTAAAAAAGGCAGGGTAATCATGTCGTTTACCAATAATGCCCTTAGCCATATTGATAGCGATGGTAAAGCCAGCATGGTTGATGTTGGTGAAAAAGACATCACACGTCGTGAAGCCAGGGCGGAAGGTTATATCTACATGGCGCCTGAGACACTGGCGCTGGTAAAAGACAATGGTCTTAAAAAAGGGGATGTGCTTGCTGTGGCCAGAATTGCCGGCATTCAGGCTGCCAAGCAGTGCAGCCAGCTGGTGCCGCTTTGCCACCCGTTGATGCTGAACTTTATTGGTGTTGAGTTTCAACTTGAAGACGCGGCTTCAGTGAATGGCGACGCCTGTATTCGAATTGAAACCTGCTGTCGTCTAAATGGGAAAACCGGCGTTGAGATTGAAGCGCTGACAGCGGCATCGGTTGCTGCCCTGACGATCTATGATATGTGCAAGGCGGTGGACAAAGAGATGCATATTGAAGGCATTCGTGTGCTGGAAAAGAGCGGTGGTCGAAGTGGTCACTATGTTCATGGTTCAGCGACGTCTGCCTCAGGTGGTGCAGCATGATTAAAGTACTGTTCTTTGCCAGTTTTCGGGAAAAGCTGAACTGCGAGCAGCTGACTCTGGAAGAAGGTGAGTATGCTTCCTTACTGTCTGCATTAAAAAGTCAGTTGGCGGAAAGAGGTGAACACTGGCGTGAAGTAATGATGAGTGATCGTACATTAGTTGCCATCAATCAGACGATGACTCGTCAGGATGTCACATTGCAGTCTGGTGATGAGATTGCCTTTTTTCCTCCGGTTACCGGCGGGTGATTTTTATTTGAACCACAAAAACACGAAGGCTTTGTTTTGTTCTCGTTCCCACAGTCTGAGGCTGTCGCCATAGCCCCGGAAAAACTTTGTGTCTTTGTGCCTTTGTGGTGCAAAAAACAAACAGGATCAGAACCTTGATTTCCATTCAAGCAGAAGACTTTAACCCCGGCCAGGAATATGAACGACTGGAAGGGAATAAGTCATCAGGAGCCATTGTTACCTTTACCGGTAAGGTTCGGGATATGAACCTTGGGGATAAGGTGGGTGGCTTGTTTCTGGAGCATTATCCGGGGATGACGGAACAAGCCCTGCAGCAAATTATCGATGAAGCCATGGCGCGTTGGGAACTCCAGACTGTCCGGGTTATCCATCGCATTGGGCAGATGTATCCCGGTGACCGTATCGTTTTTGTTGCTGTTGCCAGCGCCCATCGTAAAGAAGCGTTTGCAGCCTGTGAGTTTATTATGGATTACCTGAAAACCCGTGCGCCGTTCTGGAAGAAAGAGACGACACCTGAAGGGGATCGCTGGGTGGATGAGCGTGAGTCTGACCAGGAAGCGGCGGATCGCTGGCTTTAACCTTTGCAAGTGAACTCTTCAAAAACGGCTGCTTCATGTTAAAAAAACGTCCTGAAATAACTTCCACATTTCCGTTGTTATCCGGTAAGGAAAAAAACTTGCCACGGAGACACGGAGGCACGGAGAAAAGAAAAAATCTTTTCCTCTGTGGCTCCGTGCCTCCGTGGCAAAAAGAGGAAGTTATTCAGGGACAATTCCTGAGAACCTTATTTTTAGCGTTTTTACTCTTTTGTCCGGGGGTATCGGTCTTTGCAGTAGAACTGAAAGTGGCCGTTGCAGCAAACTTCAAACCGTCGCTGGAGGTTCTGGCAAAGGCGTTTGAAGCAGAAACCGGGCACCGGTTGTTGATCTCCTCTGCTTCTACCGGTGTGCTGTATAACCAGATCACCCATGGTGCGCCTTTCGATATCTTTCTGTCAGCAGATAGCCTTAGAGCCGAACTGCTGGAAAAAAAAGGACTGACACTGGAGGGCAGCCGACACCCCTATGCCTTGGGAGGGCTGGTTCTATGGAGCCCCGGGTTTTCCGGTAAAGATGACCAAGATAAAACCATGACACTGGAGGACCTGGCTTTCTATAAGGGACGCCTGGCCATTGCCAATCCGGCAACAGCACCCTATGGTCTGGCGGCACGGCAGGTTCTGGAAAAGCTGGGTTTCTGGTCATCGTTCCGCTCCCGTCTGGTTCAGGGAGCCAGTATCCAGCAGGCCTGGCAGTTTGTGGCCAGTGGTAATATTCCTGCAGGGCTGGTGGCGAAAGCGCAGCTGGTTGATCATAAAAACAACGATGGTCATATTTTTTCGATTCCTGCAACGTTGTATGATCCGATTCAGCAGGATCTGGTTATCTTAAAGCGGACCAGGCAACCTGAGGCGGCAAAGGCATTTGTGGCGTTTATTTTGTCACCATCTGTTCAGAGCACCATTGCCAAACAGGGTTACTTCCCTGTATCAACGACAATGGTTGATAAAACAACGTCTGAAAATCGAAGGAAAGCACTCTGAATGCTGCTCACCGCTGTCTGGGTAACGCTGAAACTGGCAATCATTACCACCATGATTCTGATGCTCCTGGCGATTCCCATGGCATGGGGGCTGGCAAATATGCAAAGTCGGCTGAGGCCCCTGTTGGAAGCTCTGGTTGGTCTGCCAATGGTATTACCGCCCACCGTCCTTGGCTTTTATATACTCTTGCTTTGCTCGCCAAACTACGCTCCCGGACAGCTCTGGCTTTCCCTGACTGGCACTACACTGGCGTTCAGTTTTACCGGGCTGGTGATTGCTTCAGTTATCTGTTCCATGCCCTTTGTCGTGCAGCCACTTCAGCGGGCCTTTGAACAGCTGGATAAAGGTCTTCTTGAGGCCGCAGCCATGATGGGGGCAGGACGAATGGACCGTTTCTTTAATGTGGTACTGCCCTGTACTCGCCGGGCGATGATTCTGGCGGCCTGCATGGGGTTTGCCCATACCGTTGGGGAGTTTGGTGTGGTGCTTATGATTGGCGGCAATATTCCCGGAGAGACGCAGGTGCTGTCCATTGCCCTGTTCGATGCCGTGGAATCACAGCAGTTTGCCGAGGCCCATCAGATTGCTGCGGGGCTTATGGTATTTGCCATGATTCTTCTGGTTACCCTTTACAGTCTTGATCGTAAGCCCGCTACTCAATTACCCCTCAAATCAAACACTGGTCGTCGTTAATGCTAAGAATTGATATTCAGCTTCCCCGGGACCACTTTGTTCTTAGTGTTGATGAGTCACTGGATACCGATACCACCTGGGCCATTATGGGACGTTCAGGATGTGGTAAAACCTCACTGCTGAGAACCATTGCGGGTTTGGAAAGTCATGCCAGGGGACGACTACAGTTTAATGATGAAGTCTGGCAGGACTCCGAAAAGGGAATATGGCTACCACCGGAGCAACGGGGTATTGGCTATATATTTCAGGAAGCCAGACTGTTTCCCCATTTGGACGTTATGGAAAATCTCCAATTTGCGTTGCAGCGGGCCAGGGCCAATGTTGCCATGCCGTCATTATCTGAGGTGGTTGAGCAGCTCGATATTGTGCATTTACTGGGGCGTGCGGTTGATAAATTGTCTGGCGGTGAGAAGCAGCGTGTTGCCATTGCCCGAACCTTATTAAGTGCACCCCGTCTTCTATTAATGGATGAGCCCCTGGCTTCGCTTGACTGGTCATCAAAAACAAGCATTCTTCCCTGCCTGAGAAATATCCATCAGCACTTCACAATACCGGTTGTCATGGTGAGTCATGCCCGTGAAGAGGTTGCACGGCTGGCTGATAAGCTGATGCTTATTGAGCAAGGGCAGGTTTTGTCCCGTGGTGAATGTCGTCAATTACTCAGTCGGCCAGGTTCTTTATTAACCCGGGATGACTGTGCACTGTCGATTCTGGAAGTACAGGTGGGCAGCCATGATCACGAATATGGTTTCACCGAGCTGTTGTTTGGTGGCCAGAAATTGTTGGTCAATCAGATTTCAGCGTTGCCGGGAACCGGCCTGAGAGTGATATTGCCTGCTCAGGAGGTCAGCATTGTGGTGGAAGATATCCACTGCACAAGCGTTCAGAATCGAGTGGCGACAACCATTCAGGCTATTCAGGAACTGGATTCCAAAAACGTCATGCTGTTTATGGCGGCTGAAGGGCAGAGATTGCTGGCACTGGTCACCAGAAGAGCACTGGGGTTATTGAATTTGTCGGTGGGGCAGCGTGTTTTTGCCCATTTTAAAGGATCCTGTCTGGATGTTATCTAATACCGTTGGCAGGTGCCTGATACTCAACGAAGGAGAGGTTTGGAATGAAGCGTATGTTGACTTTTGACAATGGTTTAAAGTTGAAAAAAATAAAACAGTTCCATCGAGTCTTTCTTATGTCTTAAGCATTGGATCAAATGCAACCGGTTTTTGATTCCATTAGTCCGACCGCCATTGGATGGGCGCTTCTGTGCGCCATTGTATCGTTACCTACTATGCTGTGCAGTGCTATTCGTTTGATTTCCTCAAGGGGCTGGATTAACCCATAAAAAAAGAGCACCTTACTGGTGCTCTTTTTCTGTTTTCCTGGAAAGGGAAAAGCTTATACTTTCTCTACGTTGGCAGCCTGAAGGCCTTTCTGGCCCTGCTCAACATCAAAGGTCACAGCCTGACCTTCAGCGAGAGTTTTGAAGCCGTCACCAATGATGGCACGGAAGTGAACGAAAACGTCTGGACCGCCGTTATCCTGAGCGATAAAGCCAAAGCCTTTCTCTTCACTGAACCACTTTACCGTTCCGGTCGATTTAGACATGCAATGTCTCCTGAATATTTCTATAAAAATGCGTTGTACACGCGTTAAGCCAATGTGTAGTCACATCTTCATATATTTATTTAAGAGTAAAGCAATCAAAGCAGCATAACTTAAACTAAGAAGTGGTGTGACGATCAGGAAGTACTCAAAAAGCGAAACGATTTTTCGTTCTTCTCAATAATGGCCAATAGGAACTCTAATAGCTGTCCGAAGGGATGTCAAAGATTTTATCAAGTTTGTTAAAAACAAATTATCGTACGAATTTTAACCGGAAATCAGGGGCTGGAAGACTCGCCTGGATAAGAAATTAATGCTTTGATTTATATAGTATTTGTTGCTTTTTGCTGGCTGTTTTTTGCTTTCCTGATTGGCAGTAACAGGTCATGGGTAATCGGAATAAAGTGACTGGACGATTGAATCAGAGATGATGCTGTCAGAGCCTCAACACTGTATACCTCAGTCTGCAGGCCAAAATCCTGTTGCGCCTTTTGCAATAGCAGGTCAAAGTCACCATCACCGGAAGCAAGGGCAATGATATCGACCTCGGGTGCCCAGCTCATAACATCCAGCGTTATCCCGACATCCCAGTCACCTTTTGAGGTACCATCGCTTCTATGAATATAGGGTTTCAGCTTCACTTCAAAGCCAATGGCTCGAAGTATGTCCTGGAATTGCCGTTGCTTTGGGTCTCCACGATCAATAGCGTAGGCGATGGCTTTGGTGATCTTTCTGCCTTTACTGACAAGCGCCCAGAATGCGTTGTAATCAAAGTGGCTGTTGTAGAACTGTCGGGTGGTGTAATAGATGTTCTGCACATCAACAAAGAGCGCAACACGTTTTTCAGCCATAGGTTTTGGTCTCCCCGCGTTTGATCGCTGCCTGTCGCATGATGATGGTTGATGATGCTTTTTGGGCGAGATAAAGCAGACCGCCAATGGAAAGAATCGATGCCATCACCATGACAATAACAGACAGATTACCTTGCGTCGGTTTTTTCAGTAAAGAGAACAGGTCTCTTGCCTGCATACCTGCCCAAAGGGCAAACAGCGTTCTGGGTAACATGCCAATAAAACCGGCTATTAGAAATGTATGAAGGCGGATGCCAATTGCGGGTAACACCAGGTTCATTAATGAAAAGGGCAGTACCGGTGATATCCGGGTCAGAATGACCATTGGCCATTGATGATGATGTTTCAGCTCGTCAAGAATCAGGTGTATGTGGGAGTTCGGCGGGAGGGTATTCATCAGCTTTCCATGATCCAGTGATTTCCCAATCAGATAACCGATGACAGACGCTGCCGGGTAGGAAATCAGGATATAGAAAAACGCTGTCCACCCCAGAAAATAGCCACTGATCAGGGCAATAAGAGTAGACGGTGTCAGGGCCAGCGCCATGGTCAGGGCGCTGGCCGAAAAGAGCCAGGCCCACTGGCTGATGGATAGCGTGTAAAGAGCGTCCTGCCAGGTGATCGCCAGTGTGGTGACCAGGGTGCTGCCAAAGAGGGAGGTAATACTGAGCAGGCCCATCAATGAGAGAATCTGACGATTCTTTCTGAAAAAAGAGCCTCGCAAGAAAGCGCTACGAAACAATAAGCAATTCACTGAAAATGACTGGCCGCTGCCTATAAAACCAACAAGCATAATGGCTACTACAGAGAAGAGGCAATAATGCTTACATAATTTCAGCGGGAGCCTGACCGTTTGTTGAGTTTTCGCTGCAGTGTCCTGCGATGCATGCCCAGGCTTCGGGCGGCGGCCGAGATATTGCCATTGTGCTCCAGCAGTACTTTCTGAAGATACTCCCATTCCAGCTGGTAGACCGGCATCCTTGTTTCCGGGATGACAGGGCATGGTTCACGCTCTGGTGGCAGCTGGCTGATATTCAGTGCCGAGAGTATCTGTAAGGTGTCTACCGGCTTGCAGAGATAATCCTTAGCCCCAAGTTTGATGGCTCTGACTGCGGTAGCAATGCTGGCATACCCAGTTAGTACGATAATATTAATATCCGGATTGACGTTACGTAATAGTGGAATAAGCCTGAGGCCGCTCTCACTGCCGATTTTCAGATCAACAACCGCACTTGCCGGTTGGTATTTTTGTTGCAGGGCGGTCGCCTTACCAATGCTGTCTGCCGTAACGGGGTTGAATCCCCTTTTTCTGAGTGAGGTGGCAAGCGTGTGTAACAAGGTCTGGTCATCATCGGCAATCAAAATAGCTGGTAACTCCAGGGCTTTTCCGGGGCTCATGGTCGCGTTATTGTTCCTTTTCTGTTTGGCTGAGGATGGGGAGTTGGACTTCAATCAAGCTTCCCCTGCCGGTCAGAGGGGCAATCTGCATCAGACCTCCCAGCCGCTCAATACTGGCCTGGCTGAGTAACAAACCAATCCCGAGGCCATCTTCTTTTAAGCTACAGGGCGTCAAGGTTGTTGAACTCCCTTCTTTTATACGGGCTGAGCTTTTCCCGGGTTTGCAGTGGGCTTCCGGGAAGCCCACTCCTTTATCCAGAATCTGTATGGTCAGGCTCTGCCGGTTCTGTATCACGTTCAGTGAAACCTGACCCGGGCTGGCATCTTCTGCATTATCAAGTAATGACGTTATTGCCTGATACAGTGTCAGATCGCAGGGGATAGATACTGAGGCAGGCCATTGAGCGGCGTTGTAATGAAGCTCGGATTCCGGTCTGACCAGTTGCCATTTTTGGATGACTTTAGCCAGAAAATCCTGGCTATCGATACTTTCAATACCGTTGTATTGGCTTTCCGATACTAACTGTTGCAGTCTTTTCTTGCATTCATCGATCTGATCCCTTAGAAATGTCAAGCGCTCAGCCAGTGCGCTGCCCTGGTATTCCTCCTGAAGATCCTTGAGCACAATGGCCATTGTGGTTAATGGCGTTCCCAATTCATGGGCTGCACCCGCTGCCTGAAGGGCAATGGCAAGAATGCTTTCATCTCTCAGCTGAAGTTCTCTGCTGATGGCAATATCCCTTTGTTGTTTTCTCAGGGCTGAGGCCATCAGTTCGACGAAGTAATTGATAAGAAAGGCACTCAGCACAAACGTCAGCCACATGCCAAGCAAATGAATATCAATCATCAGCTGCTGTTCTGGCAAGGGAAGCGTCGAATCGGGCCCGGATGGCACGTACCATTTCATCAGCAGGGTATAGAACAGCGTCGCAGTGAATGTCACGCCCCAGCTGTATTTGCCCGGAAGCAGTGCTGCGCCGATACAGACAGTGATCAGGTAGGTCGATACCAGTGGGTTTGTATAACCACCACTGAAGAATAACAGCGTGCTCTGGGAAAGAAGGTCCAGCAGCAGTTGAACAAAGAACTCCTGATCGCTGACATGGCTTTGGACCACATATAGCCGAATCATGGTGCCGATGATCATCAGCAAGGTGATTAAACAGGCCAGAACAAGGCCGGTTATCTGGATAGTAAAATGGCGGCTGGCCAGGAAAAAGACTATCCCCTCAACAGCAATGAGGGTTCCACGGAGCCAGCACAGGCGCTTGAGGTTCTCGGCACCAACCGAGAGGTTGGGTATTGTGTTGTGAAGTGTCGTCATTAAGGCTGCATGGTGTGCTCATATATTGAATACCATTTGACTCGAAAATGCGTTTTTTTATCCCCGGGCTGAAGCCCTTATGGGAAGAGGCTGTCGCCAAAGCCTGAAGAACGCTCCCCCGAAGTAGGTCGGTTCGCCTGCGAATGGACTCGTGGCCCCACCGCCATCCCCCATGAAACTCAGAGATCATGTTGCATGGCGGTTGGTTCGGGTGCCGGCTCCTTTAGCTCATTGACCCGTTTTCCTGTGTCGGGATAAGGTAGAGCTTTAACGCAGTTATTGTCAGACGATGGCTAATCCAGGAGGGTTAATGCCTCATAAACTTATCCTCAAGCTGTTGCTTGCCTGCTCTGTAATGCTGAACTTCTCTTCAGTTAAGGCTCAAACCACGGCTGAGATTGATGAACCCCTCTATAAGCCATTCATTGAGCGTTACATTCTTGATGAACTCAAGAATCTCCGTCAGGATCAGCAGTTCATGCGGGCTGAATTGACCAATAAAGTTGCTGAGGCCCGGCTGGATGCCTCAGATCGGGCGGTACGTTATACAACGGATACCGTTAACAATATCTTTTTCATCATCACTGCCGCGGCTTCGATTCTGGTTTTGCTTGGGTGGCGTTCATTGCGGGAGGTTCGTGAAACCATTAAGGCACAGGTCGAAAGCCAGGTTTCTCAGATGACACTGGAATATGAAAAAAGGCTGAATGAGCTTGAGAAGAAGCTGGTCGTGCGCTCGGAGCAGATTATTTCTGCCCAGGAAAAGATATCGCAAACCAATCAGGTTCATTCATTATGGATGCGTGCAGGGCTTGAGACAAACCTCCATGAGCAGATCAACATCTATGACCAGATTTTGGAAATCAATCCGGATGATGTTGAGGCACTGACCTATAAGGCTGACTCGTTGCTGGATCTTGGTGAGGCCCGATGGGCGCTATCACTGACCAATCAGGCGATTGACCATGATCACCAGTATGCGCTTGCCTACTGGCAAAGGGCCTGTGCAGAAGCGGCACTTGGGCAGCATGATGAAGCGGTACGGGACCTTGAAACCGCCATACAGCAATCTGCCGCGTTAAAGGATGAAGTCGTCAGTGAGAAGGCTTTTGAGGTTCTGCATGGTCATCTGTCGTTTAAGAAGTTGCTACAGCCAGATATACCGGATGTAGATATGAGTTAGCCCGGATATTTCATAAACTGCCCCGTATCTCGCGCAGGACTTTGTCGCTCTAAGGGATTTTGTGAGGGAGCGCCGTACCGGGGAGT
>NZ_JAHHPM010000217.1 GCF_024606345.1 Endozoicomonas sp. YOMI1 | reverse complement strand
AGAGTGACTGATCACTTAGTCAGAAAATATGATTTCATTTGGTTAACTACTTAAGCAACAGCTTAAATTTTGAGGTATGCAGATTTATTGTTTGATTAACAAAGGTTCACTTTTAATTTTCAACTTACGCAAAAAAACTACAGCCTGGAAATAAATTGGGACAAAATGATAATACAGCCAAATACAAAACAGGTTGACATCAAAACCGTTCCCCCGGGTGCCCGAAACGGGTTTTCATAGGCTGCTTGCTTTCTTAATACATAGACCATTGCCGTGGGCAGAAGGATAGCCAGAATGGCCAGAGCAACCGCTGCATAACCCAGGGCTGCGACAAAACCATCCGGGTATATAATGGCAATAATAACCGGTGGGATAAATGTCACCAGAGCGGTCTGCAGCCGATGGATTCGGGTATCCGCCCTTTGTAATAAGTTGGCAAGATAATCAAATAATCCAAGAGCAACGCCCAACACGGATGTCAATAACGCCAGATCAGAAAACAGGTGCAGAATAGTGTGTACATTTTTATCATTGCTTAATGCTGAAATTAAATAAGCCGTTGCCCCGGATGACTGACTGATTTGCAGTAATAAGCCTTCTGGCAATACCCCCATCACCGCCATCAGCCACAAGGTATAAACCGCCAGCGGGATCAGGGTCGCTAACAGAAAAATAAGGGGAATATGCTGCAACTGCTTCTTTTGATAAATGATAATGCTGGGAATGCCACCATGATAACCGAACGAAGTAAATATCACCGGCAGTGCCGCCAGAACCGATAGATACTCAACCCTCGCCGTATGTATCATACTCTCATAACGCACTGAAGGTGCCAGTGAAATCAGGGCAAGGATGAAAGTAACGATCATCAGGGTGAAAAAGATACGGTTAACAAGATCCACCGCCCGGGTACTGTAACAAACAAAGGCACCGGCAATCAGCGCAAAGAACATCACGCACAGTTCAGAGGAAGCTCCGGGAACCACTGATTGAACGTACTGCGCCAGTAATGATCCCCCCCCGGAAAAGTAGGCGGACATCAATGCGTAAAAAAGCCCAAGAGGGGCAATGGCAGAGAACACCTTCCCTATCCGCCCTAATGTACTGCTGGCCATGGTATACAAATTACAGCCAGGTTTGATGGCAACATTGGCCTCAAAGGCATAAAGGGCAGAGATAACCGCAAAGAATGCCGTGACCGCAAAAATAACCATAACCGGCATCAGGCCGGTACTGGCTGATACCAGTGGCAAAGCAAGCATGCCCGCACCGATTGCCGTTCCTGCCAAAATTAAAGCACTGCCAATTACGGTGGAACGACTGGGTTCAGACATAAGCGAGAACCTTCACTGAATATAAATTTCAGTGATAAAGATAGGGGATTTTAATAAAGATGCCCGCCTAATTATGTCCTGTTGGACAAAGTGAGCCTCTAGGAGGTAAATACTGCTTATTTCAACGACTTCTTCCAACAACAGCTGAACAGAGTACTCTGACAATCTGCAGAGCCCTCTCTATTCGGCCTTGTCTGCCATGTCGGCCTCACGGCTGCGTGCTGCTAATGATTGGAGACTGTCAAACCGCTTCTGTAATGCCCGCAACTGAACATCAACACTGGCATCAACAACGCCGATTTCACTCTCCATAATACAGTCGCCGGGTGAGAGCCGGGGATCAGCAACAAGATCAATAAAACCAACACCTTTATACTCTGCCAGGATGGTATTCAAGCGTGCCTGAACAGCACTGTACTGAGCTGATGGCACACGGATGGTGACATGCTTCTCATTTCTGACATGTTGCAGGGCATTTTTAACCAGGCTTATGGCCAGCTCTTCCTGATCGAACTCACCGATGATTTTTTTCACACCGGAAAGCAGAATATTCGCAAGGGTATTTTCAATATCTGAAAGATAATTGATCGTTCTGCTGACCACTTTCAACATATGATCTGTCTGTTCAGCCTTACTTTCCGCCAAACCTTCCTGATACCCCCGCTTTTTTTCCTGTTCATAGGCCTGGCGGGCTTCCTCAACAATACCTGCAGCCTGCTGCTGGGCTGCCTTAATAATTTCCTGGGCTTCAAGATAAACAACATAGTCATCTGCCTTGAGCACTTTACAGGTTGGATCCAGCTCCAGCTGGACATTATTCAGGATAACAGGTGCCGCCACTGTCGATTCACCTCTTTATGTGTTTTTACCAGTAACTTCACACACTGGGCTTTGTCCAGTCCCCCGGCACCTGGTGAACTCAAGGTCTTTTTCCAGCTGCTGGGCATTTTTAATATCAACCGTTGCCGGAAGGCTCCGGGCAAATCAGAAAATGCAGTGGCAATAACCTGTTGGCCATTCATTTCCAGAAACGCTTTAAATCGATCCAGGTGTTTCCAGTCAATGAGTATACCGGGACCATTTTTTTTTGCAGCCCGGCTGATAAATTGCGCTTTTTTCACGGTAAAGCGGTAAGCCTCTTCTCCCAGACATTTCTGCAGTGCCATACGCTCATCACGACGGATAACTGACCGGACAGTGCCTTCGTTGAGAATCAGCCCGATGTACAAAGCCAACTGTTCAATTTCTTCGGCACTGGCAAATACTATCCTTTTATCCGGGCGATCAAAGTCATAATCAAACTGCTTGGCGATACCGAACTTGCTCAGCAGGTAGTTTGAAAGATTAAATTGTGCAGGCACACTGGTCTGAAGTGATTTCAGTAACTTGAAATGTTTATCCGATTTAATCCAGCTCGCATGTACGTAACGAACAGGAAAGAAGTTAAACTCAACCATATGATTGAACAGGCTTGTTCCATTGTATTCCTGAAAAACATTGTTACTGTTCATTGGTCATTTCACTCTAACCCTATACACTCCACTGAATAACCATTTAACGGGGCATGCACTGCCCCACAAATAAGTCCCACAAATAATTTGGTATTGGGTAAATCATCCGTTATTAGCGATCACCCTTTTTTTTCTTCGGTTTTTTCTTCTGTTCCATCATCCAGAAGAAATAGCCACCGGCTCCCAGTGCCAATATCAGCATGAGAATCAAAGCATAGACAACGATGCGAATAACCCCTGCAGAACCGGGAGTAACATCGACAAACAGCACCGTTTCTGTTGATGGGCTGTCAAAGTTGCCAGAGTTCAGGCGTGTTGCCGGGAACAGGGAAACAGCGATCTTCTCCAGGGAAAGCCCCTCAATACTGTTTGCTACCAGGGTTTTTACTTTCGGCACCAGACCAGCCAGTTCCAGCTCAGGGGTATACTTGATAAACACTGAAGCTGATGAGGGGTAGTTGACATCCGTCAGGCTATCCTGCTCCTGGGGCAATACCACATGAACACGAGCGGTCACGACACCATCAATCATCGACAGTGTTGATGAAAGCTCCTGTGACATGGAATAGGTATAACGTGCCCGTTCTTCTGTCGGGGAAGAAATCAAACCATCTTTAGGAAAAATATCACCGATCGACGAGTATTTTTCTTTCGGAAAACCAAGACTGCTCAGAATCTTGATAGATCTTGCAACATTACCGCTTTCCACCATGATGGTGACAATTTTGTCTTTATCCACCAGTTTCTCAGTGGGAATATCATTATCAAGAAGGATGGCAAGCATTTCATTACCTTCTTTTTCATCAAGCCCGGAATAAAGCTCGACTTTACACCCCAGTAATAAAAAACCGATGAGACACAGTAATGTAACTTTAAAGCTCTGGACAAACCCCTGTTTCATGACGAGCCAACCTTATGCACGTTAAATATTATTACTCCTACATTTAACGGCCAGTTGCGAAGAAAAATTACGATTTACAGAGTATAGTTTTGAAAGAGAGGGGCAATAATGATAGCTGAAGAAAAATCACCTTATTTTCCTTCAGCTTACAGAAAAATAAAAATTACTGATTACGTAATAGCGTATCGAATGTCTGAGTACTTTTACTGACAATCTTCCCAATATAGTCTTCAGTAATCATCAGATTCGTCATAGCCATCTGAGTCTTGAACATATCCTTCATCCCCATCGCCTCACCCGGTGCCAGGTGCTGCTTGACCAGATCAGCCCTGCCTTCCACATGGTTCCTGAGCCCCTGCATACCCTGAAGCACCTTATCTCCCAGCGTCAGGGCCGGAGCATCCGGATTAGCTGTCACGTCAATAGGTTTAACGTTCGCCGCTTGAGAGGCTCCATCTGGCGACTGGCCAACCAGCTGGGCGAAACGGCCTGCCGCCCCATCTTCTGGTTGATTCGGATTGGCAAAGCCTTCCTGCGTTTTCTCCAGCGCTTTATCCGCCAGATTACCCGTCTTGATAATATTGTCCGCCATGATAGTAACCTCTATTCATTATTGATTGGTTGAGGTACTTAAAATCCTCTTATCTGTTTAAAAACAGCTTTTTAATATTTTTATCTTACAATTTTAGCTCATCTGCCTTGTTCATCAAAAACTGCATAGCGCGCTCCACACTGGGGCGGTTGAAATCAGAATCATCCACAAACAAACAGATAACCAGTTGATTTTCTTGAAGGCCGACCTGTAAAGGATAGGGAAAACTCCTTTTGTAATGGCATTCCGCCAGTGCACTTTCTAAAACGGGCAGACTATTAAAGGGGTCTATCTCCCGGGCCAGATACATCAAAACGCCCTCTTCCTTTTGTTCCATATAAAAGGATCCGGCACCCTCAATTTCAAAGCATGCTACGCCGGTATCACCGAAATCGAACCCCCTGATGCCCATGGCCTCAGCAAATTCAGAGACTACGCTATTACGCCAATCCATTCGTCCTCCTTAACTTTTCACTTCACCCGCTGGTGGTTGTCCCGGATTCATCCGCGGAGCCCCCTGAAGATCAACCAGTGACTGGATGTACGTCTTGATCTTCGTTTCATTGCCACCCAGTAGTGATATTTCAATTTGTGATGCTTTTGCTTGTTCCATATAACCAAGTAACTGTTCTAACTGAGCCTTGTCCCCTGCCATTGACTGGATATCTTTAAGGACATCACCAATATCACCATAAGACTCTCCTTTTACTTGCCCTTGCACCTTAGCGGCAATATACGCTGCGGTTCCCCTGGCAGGAGTGGACTGAGCTGAAGAGTTCCCGGATACACCTGTTTCACCAGAAATATCTCCGTCCGCATGGGCAGTCTCAAATGTTGTTTCAACCGCCATTATCATCTACACTCTGATTTTCCGCTGCATCCAGGGTTGCCTCGACCTGCATGTCCTCCGCAACATTCTGACCATCAGGCTCGTTCCAGGTTGATTCAACAGACAGGGTTTTCTCCTCAGCCCTGATACTGAATTTGTGAGAGTATTCCAGTTGGTCAAAGATATCAGTACCTAGCGGACGTGTTCTCGGCCCGCTAATAGGGTCAAACGGATGGTTAAAGAACGACTTCAAACGAGCACTGAAGGGGCCTTGTTTAAAGCGGGGGTGCAAGCTTTCTTTAAAGGATTTACTTGGCCTTTCCTTTATTTTCGAATCCAGTTCAGCAATGGTTGATTTAAGGCTGGCAAGATCGTTATTTAACTGGTCAAGATCTAAATCCGGACCACGATTATCCTTCAATACTTCCATTGCCGTACGAACCAGATCATTCACACTTTTATTAGGGTGAGTTTCCACCCACTCTCTCAGGGCATCGGGATCTGGCGGAATAAGCTTCAGTTCTTCCCCCTCGCCTGCGGGTGTAATAGCCACTTTAAGATCCTTGGCAAAGGCTTTACCTCGTTGACTGGCGACCGCTTGCAGCGCTTCAATAATACCTACATCACTATTCCCTTCTGCATGTTGCAATGCAGTTAATGAGCAGTCATAAACAAAGTTGGTATCCTTGCGTTGATGCAAACCCCGGGCCTTATCCAGTAACTCATCCTGTTTCTGTATCAGCTCTTGATCGGAAAGCCCATCAAAACTGCCCTTGGCCGTGACCTCGGAAGCCCCATTAGCGCCTCCTTTGGCAGTCACCTCAGGGGAGGTGCCTGTTGCCGGATCAGTGGTGGCTTTAGCTGGTGTCGTTGATGTTTCACCATTTGCCGCAGGCTCAGGCTGCATATTCTCAGCCCCAAGAGTGGGAACACCAGGGGATGCCACAAAGTCTGGAACCGGGCTCTCTTGATCCCCTTTGATGCCCAAATCCTCAAGAATGCTATTTGAGACGGGGTTTGAAGTAAGAAAATTATTTAATGTGTCTTCCGAGACTTCGGTTTCTCCACCTTTACCATAATTTTCATCTGTCTTCACAGAACCTTCTTCTTCCAAAACCAAATCATCCTGTACTTCCACAATTGCTTCACCCAAGCTCCCTTTAATTTGTTCATTGGCAAAAATTTCTTCCGGAATATCTTTAATCAAATTCGCAGTGCTGTTAATGAAGGCCGTTCTAACATCAACAGTCTGCTCACTCAACCCCATTTGCCCGATTAACTCTTTAAAGTTAGCCCCTGAAACAAACTGTTGATCCAGCAAACCCAGAACCTTGGTCATATATTTCTGACCATCAAATTGCTCAATACTAACCGGTGGCCTTCTCATCTTTCCTTGTGTTTCCATACAGCTATCATGGATACCCACCAGCCTTTTCAAGGCCGTCATATCATTAATCACTGAGCGCAGGTGGGTGTCTTCTGTGGTGGACGTCATGGAATTCAACTCGCCACTCAAAAACCTGAGCCTTCTATCGACTGAGTTCTCAAAACCAGTCGCCACCTGATTATTGTCCGAATCTGCATCCCCCACCTGGTTACCAATCAGGTCTTTAAACGCTGCACCGAGGGATTTATGATCCTTGACATGACCATATACCTGCGTACGAATTTCATCCGGTGTTTTATCGGGATGGTAGTCCTCGGCCAGTTTACCGGCAGCGTTTGAGATCTCTCTGCCAATCTCAATATATTGAGGATGCTCTTTTTCGAGCGTTTCAATGGCTTTAAAAATTTCATCTTTAGGCAGGGCGTCAGGATCAGCTTTAAAATCAACAGCAATCTCATAAAGCGCAAGATACTGGTGGTAAGGGTCCTGGAACTCCTCTTTGGCCCCTTTAAGATAGTCTTCTTGTTGATAATCCTGTTTTGATTGTTCAGGAAAGCGTCTTTTGAAATCCTGTGTTTCAGGAACTTGTTCAACATTCTTGATTTTTTCAATTAATTCGAGCTGCCGCTCACTTGCCGTTTTAGCTTTGGTTGTTTTAGTATCCTCTTTTGTCTTGAAATTAGACCTCAAACTACCGATCTCTTCCGCCATTTCGGAAGTTGAAACCAGCGATGATTTATTGGAGGCTTGCACACCCTGCCCGGTTGACAATTTCCCTGCCTGTTCAGCGGCGCCCGCAGCAACCGCCCCGGGAGCCTGCATCTGCTGCGTCACTCCTGAGGCTTGTATTCCTCCAAGTGGATTACTCATGCTTTCCCTCTCTGCAAGAAAAAGCCAACCCGCAAGGTTGGCTACATCTTATAAACCACGTCCTTTGATTACCTTGTCATCAAGATCAAGTGATTGACCTGTGATCAAGCTCTTGTTGTAGACTTGAGTGTTTCGAACCATGAGCGGATGATCTCATCCATCTTGCTGATCACTGTTTTCAACATATCCTGATGAAGGTTCATAAACTCACTATCAGACTGTGCGGCATTATCATGCATTCTCTGGCTTGCCTCGTGAACTTTAACCTGCGCCTGATGCATGCCTGCCTGATAGTCTGTGCCAGCCTTGACCGCTTCCCCGCCTGCAGAGGTTAACTGGGACATACCATTCCCAAGCGCTACCTGCCGTTGCATACTCCCCTGGTCCAATCCACCGGCTTTAACAGACATACCAACCTGGATACCACCAGAAATAATCTTGGTACCAGCACTGACCCAGCCACCAATGGCGGTCATCAGGGCGGCATTCTTCATTTCTTCTGCCTGATTCAGAATCTCAGCTTTTGCCGCCTGGTGCTCAATGGAACGAGACTCCCTTGCGGCAGCACGCTGGTTTGCACTCATCTTGAACAAAAGCTCCATCACGGCAAAGATATCCACCAACTTCTCAAGCATTTTCATATCCGCAAAGGATTCGCCAGCAGCAAGCAGGTTCATCCCCTTGCTGCTGTTCATTAGAAATTGTGAAAGTCCCTGGGGGGCATTACGCATCAGGGCGGACTGGTTCTTTAATGAAGTAGGGTTGCTGGTTTGCAGAATGACCTCTATTTCCTGCTCATTGAAGCCCATTTTGGCCAGCAGCTGCTTTTGCTCTGCACTGCCGAGCTGACCATGCTTGCCTGTCAATAATGCCGCCAGTCCCTTAGCGGCATCAGCACCAAACCCGAGCGCCTGCAGAACGGCCTTGGCATCAGAGCCTGCTGAGCGCATCATATCCAGACGGCTGCCGTCTGTATCCGGAGGCGCAAGAGAGATCATTGTTTTTATCTGGCTGTCAGTAAAACCCAGAGACCTCAGAATGGCCGTTTTCTGATCCAGACCTTTTGCCCCTCCATGCTGGTCGGCCAGAAACGTCTGGATATCTTTAGAGGTTGACAGCTTTTCCAGGTTATCCAGCTGAGTCTTCTGAAAGCCGCCCATACCGGCCAGCACTTGCCGCTTTCCTTCAGAGGTTTCCACACCTTTGCCGGAGAGCAACTCCATGTGCGAAGCGGCATCATCAAGAACCGCCGCCTGTGATTGCAGCTTTGCGGTTTCTCCTTTGGTCACCGTGCCATTCTGGATATTATTGAACAGCTGTTTGGTTGACTCCATGGCCTCGTCGGTGGACTTGGACAAAGTAGCCAGCGTTTTACTGGCATTGGTCATTTGATTCGGTGACAGGTCATCGGGTGAGGCCAGTGACGGCTTTGCCTGCTGTCCTGCTTTATTGAGGTCATTCAAAACCTCGGATTTAGCATGTTTAGTTGAGGCAAGACGGACGCTCTCCTGCTGAAAGTCAATATCGCCTTTCTTTATTGCCGCTTTCTTTGCGTCAGATGTTGTTGGTTTATCAAGGAGCATCTGCATATGGGCACCTTGCGCTGCACGGTCTGCACCAGAAATCCCTTCGGCCATGAGTTACCTCCATGTATCATTGTTAAGGGTAAATGCAACTTTTATTCATTATCCTTTGAGAGAGGAATTGAGCTTGGTCATTGTATCGTGGTTGTCTTTCATCATGCCGGTCATGACTTGCCACACCTGCTGCATATCCTCAATCAGCTTACGGACTTCCTCAATCATTTCTTCAATGATGTGCTGATTGATCTGCATCCAGGCAAACAGCTCTTTCGCCTCGGCTCTTAACATATCTGCATGATACTTCATGGTGACACTGTGAGCACTGGCCGCACCATCTGCAATCATAGCTCCCCCAGCGACAGTTTTGGCCATCTTGGTAAAGCGAGCAGTCATCGCAGCTATTTTCGCTGTCTTGGCTGTTATTGATGCCGCCGTCGATACCGAAGCTGAGACTGTCGCTGCAGTTGCTGCACCACCAGCCGCAACAGACGAAGCCGATGCAGCCGTCGACGCCGCCGTAGCCCCTGCGCTGGCACCCCCCCCAACAGCCATGCTACCAATGCTCAATACCAAAATAACGCAAGCCCAGAAAATCATCGCGCCAAGCATGGCCTTATCTTCTTCTACACCACATGACATCAACAACTCGGCGACCCCTTTGTTCATCCAGTCACCAGTTTCGGAAGAAACAGTCATCAACACGGTTATAGCCAAACATGCGGCCAGCAGCGCCATAGCTACTGGCGAACCAACCCCCGTAGCAAACATAACACCAATAGCAACCGCCATGATGGCGATAGCTATATAACCGAATATTTTAGCGATCTTTCCCGACTCTTTGGCTTCTTCCGCTTTTTCAATAGATTCGGCGATCTTTGCCAACCGCTTTTCTGAAATCTGCTGCCGCTTTTGCTCATTAATTTTGATAGTTTCCTGGGTGAATACCAGACGGCTATCCTGCAACCTAGTCATAATACTCATCAGCATTTGAGTTGCAGTATCCACATCAAGAGTGTTTTTTGAATTCAGGAATGTTGCATTAAAGGCCTTCAGTTCGGCCTGCAATTCTTTAAGAAGGTCTGGGGGACCCCCTTTCAGGTTGGCAACCTTATTGAAAGTATCGGCAAAAAGATCACTCAGCTTTTCAAGCGAGTCATCACCGGCAAGTTTACCACCCACTTGGGCGGAGAATGAATGCATGGCCTTCAGAGAATTATCCGGATCTTTCGGGTCAGCAAGTTTCAGCATTCCATCAACCATCTCTTCACTGTATCCCATGGACAACAGATGATCCTTGTTGCTCTGCATAGAGCTGATATGACCAGCCAGTGGATTTGGCCGCCCTCCTGACCCTTCGGCGAAGGCTTTCAGATCACCAGTGAGCAGATCCGGACCACCCTGTTCGGCAACTGCCTCAGAAGCCAGACCAAGCTTTACTGCTTCAGCGTTGGTTTTATTCAGCTTCTGGATTTCTGAAAAAACAGAGATCTCCTTGAGAACTTTTTCAGAAGGAGAATCCGAGCCTTTTGCAGGAGCATCCAGACTATGCTGCGGCTTAATGGGTGGAGCAATGCTCGCTTGTGCCTCCTTCGTCGATACCGTGTTTTCCTTCGGATAGCCACGACTGACAGTTTCTTTTTGATCAACATCGGTCTTTTGTTGCGGAAGTGAGGGGTCTATACCCGTCTGTTGTGGTATCTGACCCGCCGAATAAGATCCCTGTTGGATACCATCCATTCTGCTTACTCCCTGGTCTATTTCAGATTTTCCAGCATATTTTTGGCACGTTCCAGGTCCTTGGCATACTCCGGACTATCACCGGCCCATTCAATCGAGGTCTCATAGGAAGTCTGGGCATTTTCCCTGTCTCCTTTCGCCAAATGACAATCACCGATATACATCATTGGTCGGGGATCATCAGAATCCAGAAGGGTGGCAAATGAGAAGATCTCGATGGCGCTGTCATACTGTTTCTGCATTTGTTGACAGGCACCCAATCCAAGAAAGTATTTACGATTGAAATGGTCGTAAAAACACAGGAATTGAAAAACCTTTGTTGCTTCTTCGTACTTTCCACCCTGATAAAGGTTGTAGGCAACTGAGTATATTGCTTCCATGGCATCATCACTCATGTTCTTCAAATCTTTGAAGGTTCCCCCCTCACCGAAGAAATTCAGAAGTTTATCTTCAAGCTCTGCACCTTCATAATTCAGATCTTCATTATTCACCTGTGACTCCTCCATGAGTTAACGCATATTTTGAATAATAGTACTTATGGACTGAAAGTACTTATTGATAAAATTAGAGAGCATTTCAAACGTCTGGTTGTATTTATTGATAGTCTGTTGAAGTTTAGTGGTTTCCAATTGTGATTGACTGGTCAGTGACTCGATTTTTGCTTTCAAATGCTCAATATTGGCGTCCCACTCGGCAGCATTATGAGTATCATCATTACCGCTTCGGTCAGTCTGAGCACCCATCTGTTTCCAGAATTTAACCATATCCTGTGACATTACAGAAACGCCTGACGTTCCTGCCGCTGCCTTTTTTTCCTTGGCTTTTGCCAGATACGCATTGGCTTGTTCCAGCAAATCATTTTTCTGATTAATGGATTCTATCTGATCTTCCAGTTGTGTCTGGAGAATATCCGCCCGGGCCGTCAGCACGCCCATAATCAGGGCATCCAGGCTGGGTTTGGTGAAATCAATTGGTTCGCCCATCAGGTACGCATTAATTTGTGACGCTCCGGGACCTATATAATTATCGCCATTCCAGTTCGCCGGATTACTTACCTCCTGAACCAGGGCAACAGGTGCCTGTAAATAGACCAGCTTCTGTGACGCTTCATCAAGCTGTCCCGTATATCTAAGCGAATTCAGTGTCTGCTTATTAACCGAATAAAAATGGGTGGGGGTTAGCGAGTTACCCTGATCATCCGGGTCAGCCATTGATAACAGGGCTTCAATCTGGGCATCGCTATAGCCGGCAGCCCGGAGTGAATCTTTCCTGCCATCATTCAAGGTAACGGTTCTGGTGTTTTTTCCAGATTCACTGCTGGAAGAATCCACGCCGCCAATGGAGGTACTCATTAGTGACTCCCTGTCATTTTGAATATCCGTTAAGTCGCTTCTTTAACTCTAGGTCATGAAACAACGTTCTTGCCAATTACACCTTGGTCGATTTCTTTTATAAAAAAGAAATTCAAAAAATCATTTATATAAAATCTCGACAATGACTTTTAGCTCGTTCTTTTTCACCGCTTAGTTATGCCGTTTATCTGTCTCTTATGGTAACTCGTCATCCGAACCACCTTTTGGAGCGGACGTCAAGGTTTGTACAGATAAAGGGCCTGACTCAGCAACAGACCTGGCATGACCAATCCCATACATCATTCTATCTTGTCTATAAGCCTTCGCTGCCCGTATAAACTCCGTCAGCAGATCAAAAAACTCGATCCCCTTCATATCTTTATCAGCAAAATTCTCCAGTCGTCTGCGCACGTCACCGACGGTCAGTGGTAGAGCATTTGGATTAGGGGAAAGCCTTGGGTCAGCGAATTGCATGTAAACTTTATTCGTCAATTGTTCAATAAACTCATCTGAAGGGTTTATTAAATCCATCAGCTGATTCGTTTGCTTTTCAACCTCAGACAACCTGGCATGCTGAAAAGTATCAGAACCGTTGGCATCCCTATGGTCCGTAACATGGCGAAACTGGTCAATAAGGCCTACCGCAGCAGCCGATACCTTTTTTAAGGTTTTTCCATCAACTTCTCTGCCCGGTTCCTGAGAGTTCTTATTCCATTGTTCTGGAGCATGAGCCTTACTTGAGAATGGGCTGAAGTTTTCGTTGATCAGTTGTTTGAATTTTTCAAGATTATCAGCGAGATCATCGTCATTTGCTCCCCCCACCGTTTGCGTTGCCGCTGTAGAGGCCTTGCCTCCTGTGAAGGGCGGCTTACTTCTGCTATTACTGGCAGACGGTGGCCATGATTCTGTGTCATCCCTATCACTAGACCCTGGGTGTGGGCTTGAACCAGGTTCAGTTTTGGTGGTTGGTCTCTCTGGATCAGTCGGTGTTATTTCTTCCAGCGGATTCTGTGGATTCTGTGGGTTCTGTGGATTCTGTGGGTTCTGTGGATTCTGTGGGTTCTGTGGGTTCTGGTTCTGACCATTATTGGTCTGTGATGGATTCTGCGGGTTACTGAAAAAAGTATTATGCGTTGTTACCCCCAAAGCCACGCCCAGAAAAGCCAGGGCACAAATTGCAAAAAAAATCGCTGCATAAAATTGTCCTGTCATGAGAGTGATGAGAAAAATGGCGCTGCAAATCACAAATCCAGCCCATAGCGGGTTATTTTTGACCACATTCAATAATTTGTTAATTGCACCCAATACTCGCTGAAATAGCTTTTTGTTGGTTTTACCACCCCCACCTTCAATAGAGATTGAGCCACCACTGTTAACAGCTGGATCATGATCAACACCACCTTGTCCTTCAATCGAAAGGCTTTCAAGGTCCGATTCATCATCCGTCGATGACGTTTCACTATCAGCCACAGGCGTTTTGATTTGATCCGGAAGCTGATTTTTAGAAGGCTCAAGACCTCTGTTGTCGTTGATAATCTGTCTCACAGCAGTGCCCAATTCAGGCCCCAACAACTCACTGACATCATCCTTGGGCGACGCTTCATCTGTCCCGGAATTACGAGGCACTTCAACAAACTCAGTGGTTATCGATATAAGATCATCTTCATCAACCGATGATAAGATTTCTGCATGGTGATTAGGATTTAATGGATCACCATTCAAATCCTCTTCAACACCGGAAGCAGGAGTCGATGGAAATGAACGTGACTCTTCATTATTGGGCAGTGTGTTATCAGCAGATGTTCTGTCAGGCACATCAGTAGTCGACGCTCCCGCTTCAGTAGAGTCAAGATTTGGCCCCGGACCATTTTCAGCCTTATCAGGATCTGGATTTAAAGATAGCAATGACTCTCGTTCAGGTTTAACAGTTTTAACCACTCTCTCCCCCGTCTCCCCCGTAGAGAGAGCTCCGGAGTCAGGCGCTCTTTCACCTCGGACAGAGGGGCCTCCTTTGCCCACTTTGCAGGCCGTCACTTTTCGAGAACCATAAGGAGAAACCATTATCCCCTCATTTCCTGAGTCAGGCTCTGAGGACGAACCATTAAGTGGTGACGGATGACGGCCCGCAGGAGGGTGAATTATGCTGCCCATGCGAATTCCTTTTCAAAAATATCCAATATATAAAGAAAAAGTCTAGCTGATGAATGAAAAGCAAAATTAATAAAAAAAGGAAATTAAAAAAATAATTTAATTAAAAAATATAAATTAAAATAATAACTCTAAAAGCAGGTATTTCATGTAATTAATCAAGATAATCAATGAATCGTCTGGGTTGGCAAGTCAATTATGCAGAATCCACCGGACGCTCATAAAACTCGAGAACTGCAGACATCAGATCCTTGGGACTGAGTATGCCCACCAGGTTTCCATCAGCAACAACCGGAACCCGGTAAGCCTTATCGGTCATAAATCGCTGATACACAGTGATAATATCTTCCTTTGGGTCAGCGGTGACAACCTGACTGGTCATATAATCACGCACCAATCCCGCATCCTGGGAAAAATAGCTGCCATTCAATGTCCCTTCCAGGCAGTCTGATTCTGAAAGAATCCCGATAAGCGTCCCTTCATTATCGACTACCGGTGCTGCCGTAATATTGTGTTTCAGCAGAATACGGATGGCTTCAGGAACTTGAATATCCGGAGAAACGGTAACAACTTTGGGGGTCATGCAATCTTCAACAGTAATCGATCTCACAATCGCCTCCTTTGGTTTGTGAATCCCACTTACGCCAGCGACTGACACTGTTTTAATTTTAGTTCTCAATCAGACAGTTAGCTGAGCATAAGTAGCCGGAAATATGCAATGTCATCAAGCCAGACCAAGATGCACTCCCGGGTTTCCGGGGGAGATCCCCTCCCCCACAAGTAGAAAAGAGCGTAACAAACTCTATATAATACGCGACAATTTCCAACTGACCTCACACAGAGATTAACTGTCAATGAGCTATTCATCTGTTCCTGCTGGTAAAAATCTGCCAGAAGACATCTACGTCATCATCGAAATCCCTGCCAATGCTGCGCCAATCAAGTACGAAGTTGACAAGGATATGGATGCCATCCTGGTTGACCGCTTCATGGCAACCCCAATGTTCTACCCAGCCAACTACGGTTACATTAACCAGACTCTGGCTGACGATGGCGACCCTCTGGACGTTCTGGTGGTAACACCCTACCCGGTTATCCCGGGCTCAGTGATTCGCTGCCGTCCTGTCGGCATGCTGAACATGTCTGACGAAAGTGGCCGTGACGAGAAGCTGATTGCCGTTCCTCACGACAAACTCTCCACGCTCTACAAAGACGTGAAAGAATACACAGATCTGCCAGCCCTGCTGCTCCAGCAGATTGAACACTTCTTTGAAAACTATAAAGATCTTGAGCCAGGCAAGTGGGTCAAGATTGATGGCTGGGAAGGTTCCGAAGCGGCCCTGGAAGTCATCAAGAAGTCTGCCGCCAACTACCAAGGCTGATTTTTTTTGTAGCTCAGGTTTCGACCTGAGCTTTTCTACTTATTTTTGCCGTTTTCTTTTCTCTGTACCCCCTTCCCTACTTGCATCTCTGGTATATCACTGCACAATAAATAGTATTCGCCATTGTAAACAGCAGCTTATATGCCAAAATGCCATCTACGCCTGATCTGGCTCCTTTTTCTGGGTCTGTTAATCTCAATATCTGCCCAAGCCAACCTGAGCCAGTTATTCGGAGCAGAATCCAGTGAAAACCAGGGTTTTCTTCCGGTCGGAGAAGCCTTTCAATTCACCGGGCGCATTGAGCAGGGTACGGCGATCATTGATGTTGTTGTAACACCAGAGCACTACCTTTATAAGCACCGTTTCACTTTTACGCCAGTCACCGATATCTCATCACTGGATGCAGCTGACTATCCTGCCGGTGAATCAATTTTTGACCCTTATTACAACAGAGAGCTGGAAATATTCAGCGAAAACTTTGTTATGACGCTTCCTGCCACTCATTCCGGTAGCCTGCCTGAACTGGAAATCGGTTTCCAAGGCTGTGCCAGGGCCGGACTGTGCTATCCACCCAATAAAGTTGTCATTCCATTGGTTACCCGGGCGGACGTCAGCCATTCACCCGTTTCAGCCAGTGTTACCCATACTGCGGCACCAGACTCCGGGAATGCTTTTCAGCAGCAACTGGAACAGAACAATCTGCCTATCGCACTACTTCTTTTTGTTCTGGCGGGTATTGGCCTCAGCCTGACGCCCTGTGTCCTGCCAATGTTCCCGATACTGTCCAGCCTGATCCTGGGAACCGGGGCACAGAGCAAAGCCCGGACCATTGCCCTGACGATGACCTATATACTCACCATGTCAGCCACCTTTGCCATCGCAGGTACATTAATGGGACTGTTTGGGGCCAGTCTGAACCTTCAGGCAAAACTTCAGTCCCCATGGCTGCTGATCCCTATGGCGATACTCTTCGTGCTCCTGGCTCTGAGTATGTTTGGCCTTTACGAGTTGCAGCTGCCCGCCAGAGTTCGGGACAAACTCAGTGGCAGCCAGCAAAATTCGGGCAGCTTGTCTGGGGCTGCCGTGATGGGGTTGTTGTCCGCGCTGGTGGTTTCCCCTTGTGTCTCGGCACCTCTGGCCGGTGCACTGGTCTATATCAGCTCAACCGGTGATGCCCTTTTTGGTGGATTGACACTGTTTGCCCTGGGTATGGGCATGGGCATTCCTTTATTTGTCCTGGCTTTAGGCGGAAGACACTGCCTGCCGAGGTCTGGAGCCTGGATGAATGGTGTTCGCTCATTCTTTGGCGTATTACTCCTGGGCGTTGCCATCTGGATGCTGGAACGGGTTATAGCTCCATCAGTCACGCTCTTCCTGTGGGGTGCCCTGCTAATTGGCAGTGCCGTATTCCTGGGCGCTCTTCATACCAACCTGAATGAAGCACACCAGAAGCTCCGACAGACAGTCGGCATACTCTGTCTGATATACGGAACCTGCCTGATTATTGGCGCCGCCATCGGCAATAGTGACCCATTGAAACCGTTATTGGGTAAAAGCAGCACGTCAACAGAAAGCATCACTGAACAGACAGAGAGTTCCGGCTTCAAGACGGTAACGACAGTGAATGAACTGAATAACCTGCTGGCAGACGCAGCCCTGAACAACCTGCCAGCCCTGGTAGACCTCTATGCTGACTGGTGCATATCCTGCAAAATCATCGAGCGGACCGTTTTCCCTGACCCGCTGGTCACTGACCAGATGACCAGAATATCCCTTATCAAGCTGGATATCACCGATAACACGCCGGAACACCAACAGTTCCTCAACCAATATCAACTGTTTGGACCGCCTGCCATGCTGTTTTTTGATGCCAGTGGGAATGAGTTGTCTGCACTGAAATCCCAGGGTGAAATCACCGCTTTGCAACTGCATCGAAAGCTGACAAAACTTCTGACAGCCTCCGGAACAACTACAGATGTCTGAACATGTCTGAAACAGGCATGAAATGCTTCGTAACTGTCGTTAACCTCCTGTAACACGCACAAACTGGACGCCCCCTTGACAATGGGGCAAAATGCCTGATCAATAACGATTGCAATGTACTTTAGAGGTCAACTGTGTAGCCAGGTTAGCCAAAGCAGGCTAACTACTGAAGCCCTCCCATTGGTCAGGGTCGCAACGGTGACAATTGTGGTCTTTAAGAGGATAAACATGGCTGACATTCTTGTGCTCAATGGTCCAAACCTGAATTTGCTTGGCACTCGAGAGCCCGGTGTTTACGGTGCAACCACGCTTGAACAGATCTGCCAGAACCTTGTCCTACTGGCTACTGATGCTGGCCTTCAGCTGGAAAGTTTTCAAAGCAATGCAGAACACCTCCTGATAGACCGTATTCACCAGGCAGGTAAGGATGGTGTACGCTTTATCATCATCAATCCGGCCGCTTTCACTCACACCAGTGTGGCGCTGCGGGATGCACTGCTTGGGGTCGCTATTCCATTTATTGAAGTACACCTTTCGAACATCTATTGCAGGGAACCTTTCCGTCATCACTCCTATTTCAGTGACGTTGCTGAAGGGGTCATTGCCGGACTGGGGTCTAAAGGCTACGAAATGGCACTATCTGCCGCAGTTGACAGACTTACCAGACAGCCGGAACCCTAAGAACGCGAACCATTTTTCAGAACGCCGCTCAAACACAGCACAACGTTCTGATTCATATTAATCACAGTGCAACTGTCTTAAATCCTTTTAAACAATCGCACTGTCAGACAAAAACTAACCTTCGGGGATCGTGCGCTTGCCAAGTCAAGTGTTCGGTTTTTCGCAAATTCAACAACACTGGTCGGCCAGTACTGCCAGTACAAGCATTTGAGACTGACAATGGATATCAGAAAAGTAAAAAAGCTCATTGAGCTGCTGGAAGAATCAGGTATTGATGAGCTTGAGATCCATGAGGGTGAAGAGTCCGTTCGTATCAGCCGTTACTCAAAAAATGCACCTGTAGCCGCCCCAATTGCTTATCCGGCTGCTGTATCAGCTCCTGCACCTGCTGCAGCCTCAGCTGCCACTGAACCAGCTACTGCGCCAGCTGCTGCCGAGCCCGTCGTTTCCGGTCACCAGGTCAAGTCTCCCATGGTTGGTACTTTCTACAGTGCTCCGTCACCGGATGCGCCTGACTTTGCCACAGCCGGCCAGCAGGTTAAGGAAGGTGATGTGCTCTGCATTGTTGAAGCCATGAAGATGATGAACCAGATCAAGGCGGACAAATCCGGCACCATTGACGCCGTTCTGGTAGAGAATGGTCAGCCTGTTGAGTTCGATCAGCCCCTGTTCACTATTGTCTGATAATCGCCTGAGAATCCCGTTATGCTCGATAAAGTCGTAATAGCCAACCGGGGCGAAATTGCTCTCAGAATATTAAGGGCCTGCAAAGAACTGGGCATCAAGACCGTTGCGGTTCACTCCAAGGCCGATGCTAATCTTATGCATCTGCACCTGGCGGATGAGTCCGTCTGTATCGGTCCAAACAACCCGGCAGACAGCTATCTCAATATTCCTGCCATCATCAGTGCCGCCGAGGTGACTCACGCCACCGCGATTCATCCGGGTTACGGCTTCCTGTCAGAAAATGCAGATTTTGCTGAACAGGTAGAACGCAGTGGCTTCACCTTTATCGGGCCTTCAGCAGACGTTATCCGCCTGATGGGGGACAAAGTCTCGGCGATTGAAGCCATGCAGAAAACCGGTGTTCCTACGGTTCCGGGCTCTAATGGCTCACTCACTGACGACCACAGCCGCACAATGGCCATTGCCCGGGATATCGGCTACCCCGTGATCATCAAGGCCGCCGGCGGTGGTGGTGGCCGTGGTATGCGCGTGGTCTACAACGAAGAAGACCTGATCAGCTCCGTAGCCCTGACCAAATCAGAAGCCGGTGCGGCATTCAACAATGACACGGTTTACCTGGAAAAATTCCTGCAAAACCCACGTCATGTGGAGTTCCAGGTGCTGGCCGATGGCCGGGGTAACGCCATTCATCTGGGTGACCGTGACTGTTCTCTGCAACGTCGTCACCAGAAGGTCATTGAAGAAGCGCCTGCGCCCGGCATTCCGGAAGAGAAGCGTCAGGAAGTGGCCAGTGCCTGTACCCGGGCCTGTATCGAGCTGAGCTACAAAGGTGCTGGTACCTTTGAATTCCTGTATGAAAACGGCGAGTTCTATTTCATTGAAATGAACACCCGGGTTCAGGTTGAACACCCGGTGACCGAACTGATCAGCGGCATTGATATTGTCAAAGAGCAGCTGAGAATTGCCAGCGGCCTGCCCCTGAGCGTTGGTCAGGAAGACATCGAACTCAAAGGTCATGCCTTCGAATGCCGTATCAACGCCGAAGACCCAAAAACCTTTATGCCATCACCTGGCAAGGTTTTGCAGTTCCATGCACCGGGCGGCAATGGTGTTCGCGTTGACAGCCATCTGTACAACGGGTATGGCGTTCCTCCTTACTATGACTCACTGATCGCCAAGATCATCAGTTATGGTCCGGATCGTGAAACAGCCCTTATCCGGATGAAGAACGCACTGGATGAAACCGTTATTGAGGGGATTAAAACCAATATTCCTCTTCATCAGGAGTTGGTGACTGATCCTCACTTCAAGGAAGGCGGTGTCAGCATTCACTATCTGGAGAAGAAACTGGCTGAGTGACTTCCATTTTTTTCCTCTTTGGCAAGGCCATCTCCCGCGAAGAGAGGGCCTTTCTTTTTATTGGGCGATCACCCAGCGAATGTTTATGAAATACCTGTGCTCAGCTACAATAGCTTGCCTATGTTCCATGAATTTCTTTCCTGAAGAACAGACCGGAATTCTTATCGCTTTTCATTCTGGGTAACACAATGTCTTGGATTCAAGTCAGACTGGACACAATTTCTGACCATGCTGAAATTCTGGAAGACCTGCTTCTGGAAGCTGGCGCCTGTGCGGTCACCCTGCAGGATGCAAAAGATCAACCAGTCTATGAACCAGAGCTGGGTACCACACCGCTGTGGAATAACACCGTTGTTGTTGGCTTGTTTGATGCCCAGACCCGCACCGACGATGTCATCCCATTTCTTAAAGCAAACGCTGGACTGAACCCTTTCCCTAATCACAGGGTCGAGCTGGTAGAAGATAAGGACTGGGAAAGAGAGTGGATGACCCACTTCCACCCCATGCAGTTTGGTGATCGCCTGTGGGTTTGCCCCAGCTGGAAAGAAGTTCCCGATACTGAGGCTGTCAACCTGATGCTGGACCCGGGCCTGGCCTTCGGCACCGGGACACACCCCTCCACGGCACTCTGCCTGCGCTGGTTGGATCAGCAGAATAACCTGACCGGAAAAACAGTTATCGACTATGGTTGTGGTTCAGGCATCCTTGCTATTGCTGCACTCCTGCTGGGTGCACAATCAGCTGTCGGTGTTGATCTGGATCCGCAGGCGCTGGAAGCCACTATCGAGAATGCCAAACGGAATAACATTCTGATGGATAAGCTGGACGTTTTTCTGCCCGATGACGAACCAATGGATCAGGCAGATATAGTACTGGCCAACATTCTTGCTGGCCCTTTGACTCAACTGGCTCCCAAACTGGCCAGTCTGACCATGGAAGGTGGTGCCATTGCTCTGTCAGGTATTCTGGCTGAGCAGGCGGATGAAATAATTCAAACCTATGAACAGTGGTTTGCCATGGATACAGCAGTCACCTTTGATGGCTGGGCCATGCTCTCTGGTAAGCGACGTTCATTAGCTGACATTGATGTGATGCAGGTATGACAGAACTTGTTACCCCATGGTTTTCAATAGAAACTGAAGTACCTGTATTATCAATTAGACTGGATTCAGTACGGGGGCTCTGGTCTAATGAAAAATGCAGCTTTAAGATCAGGTAAACAGTAAACATGACGCCTTCAAGTGTCACTTGCCCCCACTGCCAGACCATATTTCGCATTACCCATGCCCAGCTTAAGGCTGCCAATGGTTCGGTACGTTGCGGTTCATGCCTTCAGGTATTCAACGCCATGGAGCAGCTGCCGCCCCTGAAAGAACAAGAAAAGGAGGAATTAAACAGCGCCATTGAAAACGTTGCCTCTCACCCCGGGAAAGAACCCCCGGTATCCGCTCAACCCAGGAAAAAACTGCGGGAAACACTGGTTGTCCAACAGCAAAAACCGGTCAAAAAACCGGACTCAACACAACCGGAAACATCCAAAAGCAAAGACCTTGACCCTTCCATAAAGGCAAAGGTTGCCACTGCGCCCATAGAATATGACGGCTATCACCAGCAAAGCATCGAAACCCTGATTCACGAGCTGGACCAGCGGGAAACTGAAGAAACCATTAACGAACAACAGCTCCGCAGGAAAAGAACCTACTGGGGTGTTGCGGCCTGCAGCCTGTTGGTGTTGCTAACACTGCAATTTGCCTGGTTCAACCGCAACACACTGTCACTGAACCCTGCCCTGCGACCGGCTTATGCCATGGCCTGCAATCTGCTTTCCTGCACACTCCCCCCCATGGTTAACCTCAATGCCATTAAGAGTGTTGATCTTGTGGTACGCAGCCATCCTGATCAAGACAACGCCCTGCAGGTAGATGCCGTAATCATCAATGAAGCCAGGCACCCACAACCGTTTCCAGACCTGAAGCTGACCTTCACGGATATCAATGGTCGACTGGTGGCTAACCGCACCTTTACCCCATCGGAATACCTCGGTGGTGAGCTGGCCGGCTCGGATGAAATGCCTAAAGCACAACCTATCCGCCTGGGGCTGGAAATCATCGACCCGGGCGAACAGGCAGTGAACTATCAGCTGACCTTCAGTGAAAACGAAACGATACGGTTCCAGGAGACTGTTGACGTTTTTGATTAAGGCTCTTTTGCAACCACGAAGAGCACCGGTAATTGCTCCTTCATTACCGGCACTTCCGCCGTCCTTGGCGGTTGCACAAAGATCACAAAGACAAAGATAAGATTCTTTCTTTTCTCTATCTTTGTGACTTTTAGGCTCTTCGTGGTTTAAAAGGATCTCTGCGATTTAAAGTATTTCTCAAGCAATTGCCAGCAAGCGGATGAGTTCTCTCCGGTTGCCAATCAGATCTGTAAGGCTGTAATGGTTCAAGACCGCCATAAATGCCGTTACGGCTTCTGCAAGCACCCCTTTCAACTCACACCCCGGTGAAATTCTGCACATTGGCTGCTCACACTCCACCACTTTCATGGTGGTTTCCATGCACCGCACCAGTTCACCCAGATTAATCTCTTCCGGTGGCTTACCCAGGGTAAACCCTCCCCCCTTACCGCGGATGGTGTTGAGATACCCTTCATGACCGAGCTTTTGAACGATCTTCATCACATGATTTCGTGATATGTCATAGGTATCCGTCACTTCCTGAATTGAGAGCAACCGCCCTTCCGGTTGGAGTGCTGTATACATCCGGAGGCTGGCGGGGTACACGGGAGTTCAAGATAGTGGACAAGGTTAAAGAAAGTGACCTGATCACTTCCTTCTATTTTGAACCGGTGGATGGTTTACCTATAGCCGACTTCCAACCCGGTCAGTACATCGGTATTTATCTGCATCCGGAGCATTCAGAACATCGCTGCATTCGTCAATACAGCCTCTCCGAGGCCCCTAATGGCAAGAGTTATCGCATTTCGGTAAAGCGTGAGGGTAAAGGAGAAACCCGCGGCACGATATCGCACTATCTTCACGACAATGTTCAGGTAGGTGATGTTGTTGAACTGTGTCCACCCAGTGGCGATTTCTATCTGAATCACCGTTCAGATGGACCTGTCGTCCTCATGAGTGCTGGTGTTGGCCAAACACCGATGTTAAGTATGCTGAACGGTTTGACCAGAAAAAAAACTGAACAACCGATTATTTTTGTCCACGGCACCATGAACAGCAGAGTACATGCTTTCGGTCAGCACATCAGGGATATTGCAGAGAAAAACGACAATATAGAACAGATTCTGTTTTACGATGAGCCAACCGATACCTGTTCTGGTCATCATTATGCAGGCAGAACGGACCTGGAACTGATTCGCGATAAGATCGACCTTCCAGAAGCACATTACTACTTTTGTGGCCCACTGGGTTATATGGCGATAGTAAAAAAAACGCTGCAGGGCTGGGGAGTGACAGAAGACAGACTTCACTATGAAGTGTTTGGCCCTCATAAAGATCTCTGATTCTTTTTTTGAACCATACAAATCGCCGTTAATTGCTCCGTTATTACCGGCACCGGCTTAAAAGACAAAAAACTTTGTACCCGTCGTGCTCTTTTTGTGGTTCAAAACAGTCTTGCCACGGCTCAAAAAACGCCATTTTTCATGCGATCTATCAACAAATTGTACAAATTCAGTGCTTATGCTTGTATTGAACCGGTTTCTTGCTGACTTATATCAAAAAATGAGCAACCCATTGGTTCTATTATTGATCTACGCCAGAAGGCCTGAGGTGCAGCGGGTTATGGTTTTTGCATAAGCAAATCCACCACTTTAAGCTGAACAAATATTGATCAATTTCGCTTTATCGTGAAATATGTAGAGAGTATGATGACCCGCTGGTTTCATCATCCATCAGATTGAGGCTTTCTTTTTTGTCAGGTCAACTATTGCCAGAACAAACAGCGCCAGCACCGTTGAAGATTGGTCCTTACTCCATCGTTAATCCGGTGGTACTGGCACCCATGGCGGGCGTTAGCGACAGTCCGTTTCGTAAACTCTGCCTGAAAATGGGTGCCGGCATGGCGGTGTCGGAGATGGTGACCAGCAACCCGAAGCTCTGGAATACCCGTAAGTCCAGGCTGCGCATGGATCACAGCTGTGAGTCCGAACCGCGTTCCGTGCAAATTGCCGGAGGTGATCCGGAGCAGATGGCCGAGGCGGCCAGGCTGAACCAGGCGTTTGGAGCCCAGATCATAGATATCAACATGGGCTGCCCTGCCAAGAAGGTTTGCAACAAGGCGGCCGGCTCTGCACTGCTGCGGGACATTGATCTGGTGGAGTCCATCCTGAAAGCGGTAACGGCGGCGGTGGATATTCCGGTGACCCTGAAGATTCGTACCGGCTGGGATCCGGACAGCCGCAACGGTGTTGCAGTTGCCAAACTGGCCGAACAGTGTGGCATTGCCGCCCTTGCAGTTCACGGCCGTACCCGGGCCTGCATGTATAAGGGTGAAGCGGAATACGAAACCATCGCCAGCATTGTTGAGGCGGTGAATATCCCGGTGATTGCCAATGGTGACATCACTTCGCCGGAGAAAGCACGGCATGTACTGGAGATTACCGGTGCCAGCGCAATAATGATTGGCCGTGCCGCCCAGGGCCGTCCCTGGATATTCCGGGAGATCAACCACTACCTGCAACACGGGGAACGGCTGGCAGCACCGGACCAGAATGAGGTTCAGACAATCCTTCTGGGGCACATGGAAGCCCTGCATCAGTTTTACGGCGCTTTTTACCATGAGAGCCAGGCTGTGCGAATTGCCAGAAAACATGTCGGCTGGTACATGCAGGACCAGCCATCCGGCCTGGAATTTCGTCGGCATTTTAATAAGCTGGAATCTTCGGAAGAACAGCACACCTGCATACGGGAGTATTTTCAGCGTTTTTCAGAGTCGACTTTTGCGAAGAAGTCAAAAGGTAACGGAGAGGACATAGCGGCATGACGACAACACAAGTAATCGTAGAAGAAGGTCGTCCAGTAAATGGCCATGGGGGAAGCCTTGCCACAGCGTCGAGAATCCCAGAGTCCCAGACTCTGCGCGACAGTGTGGAAAAGTCCATGAATAACTACTTTGCCCACCTGGACGGGCAGGATGTCACCGATGTCTATCAGATGGTTCTGTCTGAAGTAGAAGCGCCTCTGCTGGAAACGGTTATGGCTTATGTCAAGGGCAATCAGACCCGTGCGGCCACATTACTGGGCCTGAACCGGGGAACCCTGCGTAAGAAGCTGAAGCAGTATGGCCTGCTTTAATTGATTCATTATTCTTTTCAATTTAATCAGTAGTTTCTGGACAACGGACGCTACTGATTTCTCCTTTATTCCCTTTCCCCCTGCCCATAGTCACCATTTCCAGCTAAAATCTGCCGGAATTTTTATTCCAACTATCTATTCCAACAAGCGGTGAGTAAGAAAATGGCAGTCACGACACGCCCAATTCGCCGGGCTCTGATTAGCGTTTCCGACAAAACAGGAATTGTTGAGTTCGCCCGGGCACTGCAACAGCATTCGGTTGAAATTCTGTCCACGGGAGGAACCTATGCACTGCTGGTTGAGAACGATATTCCTGCCATTGAGATTTCTGACTATACCGGCTTCCCGGAAATGATGGACGGCCGGGTAAAAACCCTCCACCCCAAGGTTCATGGTGGCATTCTGGGTCGCAGCGGCCAGGACGAGTCAGTCATGGACCAGCATGGCATCCAGCCTATCGACCTGGTTGTGGTCAATCTCTACCCCTTCGGGCAGACCATTGCCCGCCCCGACTGCGACCTGGCCACCGCCATTGAGAACATTGATATTGGCGGCCCGACCATGGTTCGGGCCGCCGCCAAGAACTACCGCGATACCACCATTGTGGTGAACGCCAGTGATTACCAGTGCGTGCTGGACAGCCTGGCTGACAATAATGGATTGGTTGACCTGGCCACCCGCTTTGATCTGGCCGTTAAGGCATTTGAGCATACGGCTGGCTACGATGATGCCATTGCCAACTACCTGGGCACAGTCATCAACAGCGATGACGATGAGCCGGAAGCCTTCCCCCGCACCTTCAACAGCCAGTTTATTAAAGTGGAAGATCTGCGCTACGGTGAAAACCCCCACCAAAAAGCCGCCTTCTACGCGGAAAAGAGCCCATCTGAAGGCACGGTTTCCAGCGCCAGACAACTGCAGGGCAAAGCACTTTCCTATAACAATATTGCCGATACCGATGCGGCCCTGGAATGCGTTAAAGCCTTTGATCTGCCGGCCTGTGTCATCGTCAAACACGCCAATCCCTGCGGTGTTGCTACCGGCACAGACATTCTTGAAGCCTACAACCGTGCTTACGAAACCGACCCAACCTCTGCGTTCGGCGGCATTATCGCCTTTAACCGCAAGCTGGATATGGCCACAGCCCGCACCATTATTGAACGCCAGTTTGTGGAAGTCATCATCGCTCCCAAAGTGGACGTTGAAGCGGCCGCCATTCTTCAGGATAAGCAGAATATTCGGGTATTAAGCGCTGGCCAACTGCCAGCTGAGCCAGTCCCGTTCCTGGATTTCAATCGTATCAATGGCGGGCTGCTGATTCAGGATTCCGATATCCGAATTGTTGATCCTTCTGAGCTGAAAGTGGTGACGGATCGCGCACCGACCGAACAGGAAATGGCCGACCTTCAGTTCGCCTGGAAGGTGGCAAGGTTTGTGAAGTCCAATGCCATTGTCTATGCCAGAAACTCACAGACAATCGGTATCGGCGCAGGCCAGATGAGCCGTGTGTACAGTGCCCGTATTGCCGGCATCAAGGCAGCGGACGAAGGGCTGGAAGTTCGTGGTTCCGTGATGGCATCCGATGCCTTCTTCCCGTTCCGGGACGGTATTGATGCGGCTGCCAGCGCAGGTATTACTGCGGTAATCCAGCCCGGTGGCTCCATGCGAGACCAGGAAGTGATTGACGCCGCCAACCAGGCCAACATGGCCATGGTGTTTACCGGTGCTCGTCATTTCCGCCATTGATGGTTTGAACCACGGAGATCAAATAGCGCACAAAGTTTAAGATTTTTTCCTGAAAAACAAAAAAAGGACATCCTTTATGAAAGTGCTGATCATCGGAAATGGCGGACGGGAGCATGCCCTGGCATGGAAAGCAGCTCAAGACGACAATGTTACACAGGTGTTTGTCGCCCCCGGTAATGCTGGCACCGCATCTGAAAACAAAGTATCCAACATTGCTATCGATGTGCTGGATATCGACGGACTGGTTAAATTTGCCCGGGCAGAAAACATTGGTCTGACCATTGTCGGCCCGGAAGCACCACTGGTGGCTGGCGTTGTCGACCAGTTTGAACAAGCAGGTCTGGCAATATTTGGCCCGGTACAGGCTGCGGCCCAGCTGGAAGGCTCCAAGGCCTTCACCAAAGATTTTCTTGCCCGCCATAACATCCCCACCGCCGCCTACCAGAACTTCACAGAAATTGAACCCGCCAAAGCCTACGTAAAACAACAGGGTGCACCAATTGTGGTGAAAGCTGATGGTCTTGCTGCCGGTAAAGGTGTGATTCTCGCCCAGACTGAGCAGGAAGCTTTTGATGCCATTGACGACATGCTGGCTGGCAATGCTTTTGGTGAAGCTGGCCACCGAGTGGTAATTGAAGAGTTTCTGATCGGTGAAGAAGCCAGTTTTATCGTTATGGTGGATGGCAAAAACATTCTGCCCCTGGCCACCAGCCAGGATCATAAGGCCCGTGACAATGGCGATAAAGGCCCGAATACCGGTGGTATGGGCGCGTATTCTCCTGCGCCTGTAGTCACTCAGGCGATTCATGACCGCGCCATGAGTGAAGTCATTATCCCAACGGTACAAGGCATGGCCAGCGAAGGCATGCCATACCAGGGCTTTCTCTACGCCGGATTGATGATTGATGCTGAGGGCACCCCCAAAGTACTGGAATACAACTGTCGTTTTGGTGACCCGGAAACCCAGCCAATCCTGATGCGCCTGAAGTCCAGCCTGATAGAACTGTGCCTGGCCGGTACCCATGGTGAGCTGGATAAGGTTGACGTTGACTGGGACAGCCGCACTGCCCTGGGTGTGGTCATGGCAGCCGGTGGTTACCCTGAAGCCTACCGCAAGGGTGATGAAATCACGGGCATCGACAACGTTAGCAATGCCAAAGTCTTTCAGGCCGGAACCCGTGTTGAAGAAGGCAAAACCCTGACTAATGGCGGCCGGGTACTCTGTGTGACCGCCTTGGGCAAGACCGTGAAAGAAGCTCAACAGCAGGCCTATAAATCGGTAACAGCCATTGATTGGAAAGACGTCTACTACCGTACAGACATCGGCCATAGAGCCATCGCCCGCGAGGAGGCGTAATCATAGCGGTCAGTGAAAGACTTTCTCCTCGTTTTTCTAGTACATCATTTCAATGAGTTTGATGTGTACAATCTCCGTTCATCCTGAGCG
>NZ_JAHHPM010000003.1 GCF_024606345.1 Endozoicomonas sp. YOMI1 | reverse complement strand
CACCCTGAGCGGTGTCGAAGGGTGCCTGGCACGATCTATCTCGTAGGCCCGGTGTTTATGCTCTTCGACAGGCTCAGGACGATCAGGGTTCGGAGGCTCACTATCATGGAATTTATTCAGGGACTACTCCTTAACATGAGCGTGTGGCAAACATTAATCTGCCATCACGAACTGGCACCACCAATTATTTAATAATGCCTTCAAGCAGGGCTCGGAAACGCGGCTGCAGGTGCTTCAGCAGAACCGCAGCAACGGCTTCATCCGTCAGCTCTACCTGGATATCCTTGTCTTTCAGACGGAATGCAATGCCACTCTGGCCAGCACCACCAACAGTGAAGGTGACGCCATCCTGAAGCATTTCACTGGCCCGCTTCATGGCGAACTCCAGCAGACCACCGGCCTTGAGAAGCTCAGGTTTATCACGCAGTTCATCCACACCAATGACTTTTCTGGGCAGGATCACTTCGAGGTTGTTTTCGCCGCGCAGGTTGTTCTGGCCAGCCACTTCAAGAATCATCCCTTCCAGCAGCTTGTCGCCTTCCATGGAATGGCTGACCACCGCACGGATCTGGTCAGAGAATTTTTCCAGCAGATAGTCTTTCAGCTCAAGGATGGCATTTCGCTCAGCCAGCTGCAGCGCTTCTTTGCCTGCCTTGGTAATGAAATCCGCTTCTTCACGGGCCTTGCCGACAATGGCACTGGCGCGCTTTTCGGCATCCGCGATCAGCTCAGCGGCTTTGGCTTCAGCGTCAGAAATAATCTTGCCCGCTTCCTGGCGACCACTGTCGACGCCCTGGTTACGCAGCTTTTCGATCAGTTCCTGAACACCGACGGAAACGGTTTTACCGGTTTGTTTTTCAGGAGTTGCAGTACTCATTATCTAATCCTGTATTTGCTTATGGGCCAGTATGGTTTTGTCACCACAAAGACACAAAGTCACAGAGAACTATTTTTTGGCTTTGTGTTTTAGTGACTTTGTGGTTCCAATCATTCACCCCATTATCAGGCGGCGATGCCCTGGCCCATAACCAGTGCGAATACGAAAGCAAATACCGCAAAGCCTTCTACGATCGCTGCAGGCGCAATAGAAAGACCAAAGACTTCCGGCTTGTTCTTGGAAGCATTGATTGCCGCCGCCACCGCCTGTCCCTGATAGACAGCAGAGTACATCAGGGCAACACCGGTCAGCAGACCAATACCAAACAGACCAGGTGCGCTGGCCAGAGTGACGCCGATGCCACTCAGGGTAAACATGATGACAATGCCGTAGATAACCTGGGAAGATGGCATGGCCGAGAGACCGACGAACTTACCGTAGCCGCTCTCCACATCCAGCATCGCACCACAGGCAGCCTGTCCTGCGACAGAACAGCCGATTGCCGAACCCACTGCACCCAGAGCAACCGGTGCGAAAACACCTACCCAACCCAGTGCGATAATCAGTGCATCCATGGTTAATCCTCTTTACTAAAAGTTGTTTGCTGGTTAAAGGTCGTTCTTTGGTTAAAGACTTTAAATGGGTAGCCTTCGTCAGACAGCCCCCAGTTGACAAATTCAATGACGTTAAGACGCATGCCGTGAACCACACCACTCATGATGCACAGTGCAAAATTAAGCAGGTGACCCAGCAGCAGAATGATTCCTGCAAACAGCACACCGGTGACGGGGCTGGAATTAACAACGTCCATGGCCAGAGAGTTAAACGTCATGGCCAGGGATGCACCGGACAGGCCGAGGGCAAACAGGCGCATGTAACTGAGCACATCACCAAAGGCACTGGTAATGTTGTAGACGGCTTTCAGGCCATCCAGCATTCTCAGAATAAGGTCCTTGAGGGATGTCACTTCACGACTGCTGGAGAACAGGAATACCAGCAAGGCACCAGCGATCATCAGCCCCGGGCCAATGGTGGATTGAAACGCTGCAGGCAGGGTACCGGTCATACCCAGCCACAGTGTCAGACCACCGCCCATCAACCCCGCCCAGCCCAATGGTGCAAGGGCATAACTTGAGCCACGATTCACTATCACCGTCATGACGTTGGCAACGATCAGGTGCGCAACACCGATCACCACCGACAGTTTCATCATGGTGTTGTAATCATTGAGGTTGATAAAGGCCAGGCGGCCAAAGAAACTGCCGCTGTCAGGTGCCGTACCGAAGTAGCTGCCGATAAAGACACCCCAGACAATACCCACACCGGACATAAAGTACGCCAGATTCATCAGACGACGACCGGTTTCACTCTGCCGGAGCTTGCCTCTGAACAGGAAGATGATCAGTCCGAAAATCAGACAGTACATGGCATCGCTCATGATCATCGCAAAGAACAGCGAGAATGAGTAAAACACCACATTACCCGGATCCCAGGCCCGGTAGTTGGGTGTCTGGAAGAAGCCAAGGGCATCCGCACCACCACCGGTTCCCGCCGGTTTGTCCAGTAACGTCGGAGGATTGTCGTCTGCCGTCGGGTCTTCGAATATTGCCGCAACACCGTGGGCAGCGGTGAAGGCTTCAACATTGGCCTGCTCAGCAACCGGTACCCAGCCCTGCACCAGGAAGAAGCTGTCTTCATCCATGGTGCCACTGGTGGCCTGCTGCAGATCAGCACTGTCCAGACGGGCGGCAAGCACCTGATCCAGAAGATAGTTCCAGCGTGTCAGTGCTTCGCGCTCAGCCAGAAGATCCTCGATGGCATCCTCTGCTTCATTGAGTATCTCTTCCAGGCGGGAAAGCGGAATCTTACCCACATGAGAACGATGCACAGGAAGCAGAAAGTCTTCGGGCTCCTTATCAGAAACAACGATAACGTAACTGTCTTTCTGGCTCTGATGAATCAGCTCCCAGGGCAGCTCACACTGCTTAAGGGAATCCCTGAGCGTCGGCAGTTCACCATTGGGCAGAACATAGAACCAGAGCCGCTGGCCATTCAGGTCAGACAGGGCAGGAAAAGTAAACTCGCCCCAGGGGCGCACTTCCCGAATCCGTTCCTGCAGCTTGTCGCGAATATCGGACTGCTCACGGAACTTGGACTTGTTGTCCAGAATCTTATGAACAATGTCGTCTACACGGGCGGCGTCCTTATGCTGACGAAAATTGCGAACCTGCCTTCTCTGCTTTGGACTGCGCTCCAGCCACGCTTTCGCTTCACTGGCTTCCGCAGGCTGCACCTGAACCTCAACCGGTTTATCGGTTAATGGAATCAGATGCAAACAGCCCAGGGATTGCAGCTCTTTCAGGATGCCGCTCTTCTCCTGGCTGGGTCCGTAAAGGGTGATCTTTTTCAGTCGTTTAATAGCCATAATCAATGCTTTCGCAGGTTATACCTGTGAGACCAGGATATCAGCCCACCTGCGAATGACCTCCTTTGGCTTCCTGGGCCAGAACCTTGCCCTTGGAGAGCTTGGCGTTCATTACGCTGGCCCGGTCCTGGTCAGACATATAGATCTGGATTTTCTGTATGTTCTTTTTGGTCTGGGGAATCAGAACCTTGGAGAACAGGTTTACCCGCTGGGACGTAGTACGTGTTGCCTTGTCCAGCTCCCTGTGGCGCAGCCGACGAATCTGAAGTTCTATTCTCAGGCGAATCATCTGCTGCAGGAGTTCAACCAGGTAATCAACCCAGTGGGGTTTGGCCAGATCACTGTAGGGTGTCAGCGCAATTTCAATGTGCTCGACCAGAGGAACCGATGTGCCGACAATATTTTCCTGGGTCAGGCGCACATCCGTCACCTTCACCAGGTTATCCACCGGAACATCCTGTCTTGCCAGCATCGGCAGCTGCTGTCTGACCAGCTGCTCCACTTCCGCCAGATGTTCCCGTGCTTGTGCCAGCGCCTCTTCGGCCTTTTTACGTTCCATCATCAGCTGCTGACGCTTGAGTTCAAGCGCCGGCAGATAACGGTTGTAGGTCTTTAAACTGCGCTTCTCTTTGTTTAATGAACTTTTGTTGAGAGCTACCTTGGCCATTATCATTACGCCTCAGCTGCAGCTTCAGAAGCTTCCTCAGCTCTCTGTGAATCACTCTCTGTAGAAGAAAGTTGCTCTGGGTTGGGCCAGTATTTTTCCAGCAGACTCTGTTTCATCAGGGTCTCTTCCGGTCCAAAGCATTCAGCCATGGTCTCCCAGCACTTATCCAGTGCCTGTTCCAGGGACATGGCAGCATCCAGAGACATAAAGCGTCTCTTGAACAGCTTGCCGAACTTGATGGTTTTCAGGTCATAGCTGGACAGTTCAAAGGCCATTGCCTGTTTCTGGGCGGCATTCACCGAGTCCGAGTAGAAACGAATCATGGCGTTCATGATCGCGGGATGGTCTTCGCGGGTTTCTTTACCCTGAACCATCTGCTTCAAACGGGACAGGGAACCAAATGGATCCAGGTGCCCTTCGTGCAGGTAGAACTGACCTTCGGTGATATAACCTGTGTTGTCCGGAACCGGGTGAGTCACGTCATTACCTGGCATGGTGGTCACCGCCAGAATGGTGACCGAACCTGCGCCTTTGTAGTCACAGGCTTTTTCGTAACGCCGCGCCAGCTGGGAGTACAAATCCCCCATATAACCACGGTTGGCAGGGATCTTGTCCATGGCCACACCAATCTCTTTCATGGCGTCGGCATAAGAGGTCATGTCGGTCAGCAGAACCAGAACCTTTTTGGACTCTTCTACGGCGAAGTGTTCAGCCACCGCCAGCGCCATATCCGGCGTCAGCAGACGTTCAACCGTCGGGTCAGACGCCAGATTGGTAAACATAATGGTACGGGCAGACACACCGGCTTCTTCAAAGGTGGTGCGGAAGAAGTGGTAATCATCGAAGATCAGGCCCATGCCGCCAAACACCACAACATCCGCTTCGGCCTGAATGGCAATACGGGCCAGGAAGCGGTTGTAGGGTTCACCAGCGACGGAGAAGATAGGAATCTTCTGGGACTCAACCAGGGTGTTGAAGACATCGATCATGGGCACATTGGTACGTACCATGCGCGAAGCCAGTACACGACGCACCGGGTTTACCGAAGGTCCATCAATCTCCACCCGGGGATCCTGTTCCAGTGCAGGGCCACCATCAATGGGTTCACCGGCACCGTTAAAGATTCGCCCAAGAATATTGGGGGAGTAGGTGGTCTTCATGGGCTGGCCGAGAAAGCAGACCGACGCTCCGGTGGAGAGGCCCTTAGTGCCGGCAAAAACCTGGAGAGAAACCTCTTCATGGTCAATCTTGATGATCTGCGCCATGGAGTAAGTCTGGCCATCCTGCTCAATCAACGCCAGATCACCATAGTTGGCCTGGGCATTACCCTCAGCCAGGTTAGGTACGTGAACGCGAATGAGGTCACCAACGATGCTGAGAATATTGGTGTATCGCAATAGGCTCTGGGGCATTACTGCTCCTCTATACTGCTGGGAAAATAAAAAGAGAATTGATCATGGACTCAGTAAGTCAACACACGTCCAACCAGCTCTAATAGTAGACAGTCTCATGGAATTCGCCGCCCGAAAAAGACAGGACAGGCTTTATTTACGGGAAGCGGGAGGCGGGCAGCGGGAAACGTCTTAACGTCGTCTGCCCAATGTTTCCACCATCACAGCCTTGATGGTATGCATGCGGTTTTCTGCCTGATCAAACACAATGGAGGCGTCAGACTCAAACACATCCTCGGTGACTTCCAGGCCGTTCATAGCAAATTTGTCAGCGACTTCTTTGCCAATCACCGTGTCATCATTGTGAAAGGCCGGCAGACAGTGCAGGAAACGGGCATTGGCATTCCCTGTTTTTTGCATGACTGTCTGATTCACCTGATAGGGCTTCATCAGTTTGACCCTTTCATCCCAGGCTTCCATCGGTTCACCCATGGAAACCCAGACGTCGGTGTAAAGGAAATCACAACCAGCCACCGCTTCATCCACCGACTCGCTGATGGTGATCCTTGCTCCGGTTTCCCGGGCAATTTCCTGACATTGCCCAATGAGCGCAGGGTCAGGGAAGAATGCCGCCGGTGCGGCAATCCTGAAATCCAGTCCCATTTTCGCAGCACCAACCATCAGCGAATTGGCCACGTTGTTGCGTCCATCGCCGAGATAGCAGAGTTTCATCTCACTCAGAGGGCGACCATTGCCGTGTTCCTGCATGGTCAGAAAATCCGCCAGAACCTGGGTTGGATGCCAGTCATCGGTCAGACCGTTCCATACCGGCACACCTGAATAAGCCGCCAGATCTTCAACGTGCTGCTGCAGGTGGCCACGAAATTCAATGCCGTCGTACATACGCCCCAGTACCCGGGCAGTATCTTTAACGGTTTCTTTGGCTCCCATCTGCGAGCCACCACCGATATAGGTGACATTGGCACCCTGATCAAAACAGGCGACCTCAAAGGCACACCGGGTTCGGGTCGAGGCCTTGGCAAAAATCAGGGCAATATTTCGCCCGGTTAAATGCTGCTCCTCAGTACCGGATCGCTTTGCCGCTTTCAGCTGTGCTGCACGCTCCAGCAAGTGGCTGATCTCCATTGGAGAAAAGTCCAGTAGCTTGAGAAAATGACGGTTCTGCAAACTCTTCTCGAAATCAACAGTCACAACAGTCATATACAGTTTCCTGTGTCAGGTCATTTCTTGTTCTTTCTTACACTTTTCATGTCAGGCCAGCGGTCCTTACGTAGTCAGTGGCAATGTCATTACTGCTTACGGTCAGGATTCAGCGAGACTTTTTTTGGTTTGGGTCGGCGCATAAGAGATAATATTTGCCTTCAGGATTTGACAGCCGCTCATAAACACCTGACAGAAGTCACAGATATCATCAATGCTGGACGAACATTGGACAGACACCGACCTGTTTTTCATATTCACCAGGTAGAGTCTGTCGGTATCAAGGACCAGCACCAGAATCTCTTCTGGCAAAGTGAATACCTCTGGCTCAAGCTCAATGAGTATATAGTCCGTTTTGCTAGTTGCTCGCAGGTTATACATCTCTATCAAGACATCCGCTAAATCGTTCTGCAAATTGATCATTTGTCTATTCAGCTCAAGATCCCTCCCGTGTAGCCCGGGCATCTGCGTGGCAGGCATGTCGTAAAGGAGATGTACCCCTCGCTTCTTGCGATAACCAAGCCCCAATATATGGTCAATCACATTTTTGACGGTCAGTTGAGAGTTGCGCAGATCGCCCTCAATCATGTTATTCAGCAGGGTAACCTTTTCAGCATCCTCTTTGCGGATACGCTGCAAGCCAAGACTCCGGGCGGCATAAAGCAGAATCCTCCGGTTATTTTTTGACGGATCCCCCAGCCCGAAATCCCTCGGCGGGTACTGCTGAACAAACGCCTTGACATCGATTTTATCCAGACCTTCGGCATCAGACTCTCCCTTTTTGGTCGGACGAACAAAGATGGCCTGGGTTGCCTCACTGACCAGCATAAGAAACTGGAGGTATTTCACTAACTGGGTACCACTGGCAAAACTCCCATAAACCAGGCGCCCAAGGGCACGGCTCGGTACCGGCTCACCGACAGTAAATAGAAATATCAGACGAGGTTCAGTCGGGTGTCGAAAAATTCGCACCACTGGCGAGACCGGTTCCGGGCAACCCGTTACCGGATTCTGCCGTGAGCAGGCGAAGGTAACAAAGAACTGGTGTTCCGGTGCCAGCTGATCGAGATGTTGCTGCATAGCGGTAAAGAACGCACGGGCATCATCGGACTTGTCAATATTCATCTGTTTGCCGCAAAGATGGTCTTCTTCCGCGCATAATTCCTGCCATCCCGGCACCACACCGACATCCATCATCTGTCTCAGAAAGCTATACCCACTTTGCCCTGCCAGAGCCTGCAGCTCGTCTGGCATCCACAGTTGCCCCAAAAGCCGCTCAAATGTCCTGGTCATACTGACTATATTAAGCTTCAGCGAGGGGCGAGCGATCGTTTGGGCAGCTGTCAGCAGAGGGGGATGGAAAGGATGAGGAGCCTTGGGCGGTACCAGTTCCTGAGCGCCCAAACCTTGCTGTACGAAAGTACCTAGCTGAGCAAGAGCTCTTTCGACCTCCTCTACATCTACTGCTTGCTGGTTGCGGTTCCCTGATAGCCCGGATGGTCCTGCAACTGCACCAATCGACCCAGCCTGTTCACTGGCTGACTCACTATCGAAGGCCTGGATCGGTGCATAGCCACCAGCGGCGGACGCTGGTTCAAAAAGACTCCAGTCGTATTTCTTCACCTCTTCGGCAAAATCAGTATCCCTGGCAAATTCAACAGGTGTTTTCTTACAGACTGAACACTGAGCAACCTCCCGGGTCATCACGACAGTACAGCCATAGTGGTAATTATCTCCGCAACAACGGGAAGCCATAAAGGGAGGACACTCAATATACTCTGCACACAGACCACAAAGCCGACGCTCGATAATCTCGTTAGTTAGCGGTCGCAACTCTCTGGCCTGGCTGCTGACACCAAGGCCTGGGATATTTGATAACTGGGCACGGCCTGGATCCACAAAAACTCTCCTCAATAAACTGTCATCAAGTAACTAGGGGCTGTCCGAGAATAGACTGCCCTACTGCGGTG
>NZ_JAHHPM010000216.1 GCF_024606345.1 Endozoicomonas sp. YOMI1 | reverse complement strand
TCATCAGAAGTATTCGCCGCGGTTTTACGAATCTCGCTGTCGGCAATCATGTAAACCAGGCCACCGTTATTGAAGAAAGACTCAGAAAGCACATCGCGGCTTTCACATTCATCAACGAAACGCTTACCGCTTTTGTTTACAAAGACAAAGTTTTCAGGCGGTACAATGAGTCCTGTCAACAGTGCGCCAGACTTTGGATCGCCGATCGGCATTAGCTGGGCAAATCCCATACCGGTCAATTCAGCACCGGCTTTTTCACCCATCTCAATACCATCGCCAATCAGGGCCGGTGAGTTAGTGGTTTTGATGTCATCAGCAATTTTATTCCAGTATGTGTTGTACTTCTTGAGCATTTGGGTATTTGCACCAAATCCACCGGAAGCCAACACGACACCGTGGTTGACATGCAATATTAGTTTGGTGCCATTTGCCTGTGTCGCCTTGATGCCTTCTACTTTGCCATCGTTGATAATAAGTTCGGTGGCACGGGTGTCGGTCATGATGCGACCGTCTTGCTCTTTAATGCATTTTTGCAGCTTATCAACAAACTCCAGGCCTTTTTGGCGTTTTGGTTTGTGTGCACGACGCCACAAAGCACCAACAGCAATATCAACCGCACTGCGGTTAAAATCGATTCCTTTTTCGGTCAACCAGTTGATCGATTCCATAGAGCGACTGGTGAGCGTTTTAACCAGATCGTACTGACCATAAATGGCGTTACCTTTGAGGTCGGTACGCTTACCACCCAGATAGGTCTGAATCAGGTGCAGTTCAACCGAGTCAAACAGATATTTTTTGCCGTTTTCCAGATCGTCAAAGTAAGCAGCCAGTTGTTCTTTCAGTGTTTTGAAATCATTGAGATATTCTTCGGCAATTTCAGATTCTGGTGTTGCAGCAATGCCCTTCAGGTAGTCAGCTTCACCGGGCAAGGCGGAGAAATCACTTTGCCAGCCAGGCTCAGCAGCGTTCACCCAGCCACCTGTACGGACCGTATTGCCACCAATGGCCGGGAATTTTTCCAGCAGGATAACCGATTTGCCTTTTTCCAGTGCTGTCAGCGTTGCACTCAGGCCCGCACCGCCACCACCAATAACGACCACATCAACGGTTTCTTCAATGGTTTCAGTTGACCATTCAACCGCTTTTTTGGCCTTGCAGCGAAGCGCTTCAGAGTGACCGCCTGCGAGGTCAACCGCATTGGATACGCCGTCAATAACCGCCTGGCTACTGGCTGTAGCGCCAGAAATGACATCGATATTGAGCGATTGCTCATCAAGAATTTGTTGCGGAATTCGCTCAAACGCCGGGTTGGCAATACCTTCGGATTCGTTTGAAGAATCGACAACAATATCGAGGATTTTATCTTCAGAGAAGGTAACCGTCACCGGCAGCTTGCCACTATGACCAATACCATAAGCCGTATACTGACCGGGCTCAAATTCAATTTTTACGTTTTGCAGTTCTTTGATACGCTCATGCTTAACCGCCTCAGCAGCACTGTCCACAATCATGTAGTCCATGATGTCCCACAGTGGGGAAGGAATATGCAGCTCATCTTGCTGGTTAATATCAGCATACTCTGCACAGATCTCGTTGCTAAGTGCCTTGGTTGCCCAGGCAGGTTCCAGCAGACAACCCTTGCCAACACTGATGAGATCATAACCCTGCTCCAGCGCTTTATCTGCATCTGCCCGCTGCGCTATACCGCCAACACCGATGATAGGTACCTCTGCCAGGCTTCTGCTCTTATGCCGGTGATATTTAGCCACGAGCGGTTCTTTATCTTCAGGGTTGACAATGGAATTACGCGCCCAGCTACCCATTGAGACATGCAAATAATCCAGGCCGCAGGTAGCCAGTTTATCCAGAAGATACAGGGTATCTTCAAACCGGATGCCTGGTTCCTCAATTTCCTCCGGAGAAAAACGATAGCCAATAATAAAATCAGACTTTTCGCTTGCTGCCACAACGGCTTTGGCTTTTTCCAGAATCGCCAGGGGGAAGGTGGTTCGTTTCTCGATATCGCCGCCCCATTTGTCACTGCGTCGATTTGAGTGAGGAGAGAAAAATTGCTGGATAAGATAAGTGTTTGCACCGTGGATTTCTACGCCATCAAAGCCCGCCAGAATAGCGCGATTTACAGCATTACCGAAGCGTTCGATCATATCTTCGACTTGCGCTGCTGTCATCTCCAGTGGTGTTTCTGCATTATCACGCAGGGCTGCAACCGGGCTGGCCGATATAGGTGTGTGACCACCGTTGTATTCCCCACTCGCCATACGACCAGCATGGTAAATTTGCAGTATGGCCTTTGAACCTTTTTCTTTGATAGCCCGGGTTAGTTCTTTGAGGCCTTTTATTTTGTTGTCTGTGTCAATACCTAATGCTCCGGGGAATGCACGACCATAGTTTTCTACAAAAGCACTTTCCACGATGATTGCAGCAGCATCGCCCGCACGGGCTGCGTAGTAATCAATCATCAGTTGAGTAACGCCGCCATCAAAAAAAGCAGACTGAATTGTCATTGGTGCCATCATTATGCGATTTTTTAGCGTAGCCCCTGATCGAAGTATTAGCTCATCGGCTAGCTTAGCCATGCACTCTTCCTCTTACAGATTGGTTAATCAATAAGTTAATTATCATATCAAATGCACTTTGGTTTTATTAGAATAGAGTTTTTCTAACAAGAGTATTTGATATATCAATCGATCCATATAAATAGCAGATGTATAAATATAAAAATGATGCATATAACTTTAAAGTCTTAAATAAATAGGGATACAAAAAATTTTTACGATGGTATCAAGCTAATTTGAATGCTTTTTGGTCTCGGTCAATATCTTGATTTTTTTGTAGTAAACCGTCGTCAGAGTCGAAACTGTTGTTTAAAAAGCTTGAATTAAATTATTTAGTTATTTTCTGAGTAGTGAGAGCAAAAGCAGGATAAACTTCCTGAGCTGCCTGCAAGGACAGCATTCGTGCTATATCCTGAATGAAGTCGCCATCGACTACATGAAGTAGATCAAAATGTCAGGGAAATGGGGCACTACCTTGTCTGCCTGTGGTAATAATGTTTTTTCTTCAAAAGAAGACTGGGAATCCATCCTTGGTGAGTTGGATTCCATAGCCCCTCAGCAAAGGCGATAGACGACATAAGCAGTTTTAAGTGAGGTACCTATGATCACTAATATGAATCGTGGCTGGATCGTAGTGACGGCTGGCCTGGCTATCAACTTAATGTTCGGCAGTCTGTACACGTGGAGTATCTTCTCCGAGAATTTTATTCAAACTCAGGGCTGGACCGCTTCTCAGGCATCCACGCCCTACGCAGTGGCAATTGCCGCGTTTGCGCTAATCATGCTGGTAGGTGGTAAGCTGCAGGATCGCCTGGGGCCGCGCATTGTGATTACCATCGCTGGTCTTTGTACTGCGGCAGGTATGTTCCTGTGTAGTGCTATGCCGACCGAAATGGGTGTTATCCTGGGTTTTGGTGTTCTGAACGGTGCAGGCATCGGTCTGGGCTATTCCGCAACGGCTCCGGCAGCGGTGAAATGGTTTAAACCGGAGCAAAAAGGTTTAATTGTCGGTCTGGTTGTCACCGGCTTTGGTTTGGCACCGTTGTATGCGGCTCCGTTGGCCAAATACCTGATCGCAGAATATGGACTGTTTGCCAGCTTTAAAATACTGGCTGTGTTCTTCGGTGGTGTGATCTTTGCTGCTGCTCAGTTCATGAGTGTTCCGGAAGCTGCACCGAACATTGCGACTGCTGATAACAAGGCTGAAGGGACCCCCATTGTTGCTGATGGTCCGGAAACCGGTGAGTACAACTGGAAGCAGATGATCAAGACGCCACAATTTGCTTTGTTGTGGCTGATGTTCCTGGCGGGTTCTATGACCGGTCTGATGATGATTGGTCACATTGGCAACATTGCCAACCTGCAACTGACCGATACTTTCAGCATTACCCTGCTGGTTCAGGCGTTCTCTGTCGCCAATGCTTTGGGTCGCCCGGGTGCAGGCTTAATATCTGACAAGATCGGTCGTGCACGTACTATGAGCATTCTATACACGTTGCAAGGTGCTGTGCTGTTGGTGTTCGGTAGTTTTGATACCTTTAGCATGATCCTGATGGGGGCATTGGTTATCACCTTCACCTATGGTGCAGTGCTGACGGTATTCCCGTCTGCTGCGGGAGACTTCTTCGGTACCAGGAACATGGGCTTTAACTACGCTATCCTGTTCAGCGCGTGGGGTGTTGCGGGCATGGCGGGCCCTAAACTGGCAGGTTATCTGGTGGACACCACTGGCGGTTATGAGAGCACCTTTATGATTTGTGCCGGAGTAAATTTTGTAGCTGCTGCAATTGGTCTTAAGGTCAAACCACCGAAAAAAGCGGCTGATGTTGTGAAAGCGGAAGCTGTTTAGATGGTTTAGGGAAATTAACAGATTGAGTGCTGAATGACGGATAAAGCTTACCCAGTTAAAATTCAAAAGAGCCCAGTTCTAAAGCGGCCTGACGGAGCAGGGGCTGGCGATAGATCTCGACGATCTGTTGGGTAGCGGTGCCAATTAGTGTCTGGATTAGCAGATGTTTCTGCGTGTTAGCGGTGTCTGAAAACAGGAGCTCGTTTGGCAATGAAAGCGTGCATGCTGACCTTCGGTAGCAAAGGCAGCCTGGAACAGGCGGCGTTCGTGGCGCATTCCTTCGTTAAGAGGGGTTTCGAAGGCAACATTGACGGTTTCTTAAGCCATACGTACAGCCCCGGATCGTTGATCTCCACCCGCTCATGACGCTCCACCAGAATAACCGGGGAGTCTGCTTCAGGTGTAGCTACCACTGCCAGAGCAGGCTTTTCTGCTTCAGTCGTATGTTCAGATTTGACAGACTTAACGTTGGTGCTTGAGTTCTTTGACATCATATGTACCTATAGGTCTCGGATCTGTCAGTTAACGGCTGGAGCGGCAGCTTCGTAAAACTCATGCAGGTCAGCATGGTGGTCATCATTTTGACCTTTAACAACGTCATAGGCTCCGTGGCTCGCCATCAGCTCATCAAGAATCGCTTCACGATGCTGATTCAGCATGGGTGCTTTGATTGGCTTTTCAGGATCAAATTCGGTCATGTTGCTCAATTTAATTGGGTTGCCTGCAGTGCGTACCGGCCGGTCGTGTTCTCCTTGAACTTTGATGATCATGTCACGGGCCAGCAGCTGAGGGTTGCTGAATAACTTGTCGATGGTATTGATGGGTGCGCAGGGAACTCCCTCTTCGTTGAGGGCGTCGATCCAATGCTGCATTGGTTTGGTTTTGGTGATTTCTTCTATATCTTTGACCAATTGAACACGGTTTTGAACCCGCAGGTCATTGGTCAGAAACTCTGGTTTCAGTGCCAGATTCGGTGACCCCAGAGCGTCGGCCATCTGCAAGAAGAGCGTGTCGTTGCCTGCACAGATGACAAACTTACCGTCTTCGGCCATAAAGGTCTCAAAAGGTGCCAGTGATGGATGGTTGTCACCGGTTCGGGTGGGTACAACGCCTTCAACGTCGTAACGCGCCAGAGCGGTCTCCAGCAATGCGGCCTGACAGTCGAGCATGCCGATGTCGACACGTGCGCCCTGGGCGTCACGGTTGCGGCTATAGAGTGAAGCCAAAATACCAATAACACCGAACAGGCCTGCGCCCAGGTCACCAAAGCTGGTGCCAACACGGGCAGGCTCTGCACCGGGCCAGCCGGTCAAACCCATTACCCCACCCATTGCCTGTACCACCATGTCGTAGCCTGGGAGTTCACTGAACGGGCCGCTGTGTCCAAAGCCTGAGATAGAGGCATAAACAATATGTGGATGGGTTTTGGCCAGACGCTCCGGGCCGTAGCCAAGTCGTTCCATAACACCGGGGCGGAAATTCTCAACGACAACATCACTGGTGTCTAAGAGTCGCTCCAGAAGTTCCCGGTCACGTGGCGATTTAATATCGAGAGAGATGCTCTCCTTGCCTCGGTTGAAGCACATGAAGTAGGCTGAATCGTCCTCAATGAAAGGCCCGAACGCACGTGTGTCGTCGCCTGTACCAAAACGCTCAATCTTGATGACCCTTGCGCCAAGATCCGCCAGAATCATGGTGCAATAAGGTCCGGAAAGTACGCGGGAGAAGTCCAATACCGTGACGCCGTCCAACGGGCCTGGTTTGTATTCTGTTTCGCTTGTGTGATCCATAGAGGCTACTCCAGGGTTTATAACCTAACAATAACGATACAGAACGTACCGTAATTTCACAAAAGTTGTAAAACAATCGTTTTTTTTCATTGTTCGGGTTTGATTGTAAAAACAACCCCTTCAGGTCAATAAAATCAATTTTATTTGTCCTGATGGTTAAGTATTAATCCTGATTGCTGCGCTTTGTCGGTTTTTTGGAAGAAATCCGAAATGATCATCTGGAATGACATCGCCTTACACTATGAACACAAACAGACGACAGAACACGAACTTATTGAACGACTGAGGTAGTTTTATCAGCAACGGATTCTGATGGAGTACAGCATCTGATCCGTCAGCAGAAACAAAAAAAGAAGGGCAAAGCCCCTCCGGTTATTTTCTGTTTGAGAGAATCGGTTGCTCTGCAGGCTCCTGAAGCTTACGGCTGAAGTCGATCACCTCAAAGAGAAAATCAAGCAACGCGATTCACAACTGGGTCATATGAAAAACATGTTCTTTGGTCGTTCTACCGAAAAGAAGAGTCGCTCAAAACCCGGTCAGGAAAAACAACGCAAAAACACCACACGACAGCCGACAACTCGTAAACGTGGCCAGCAACCAGGTTCACCGAGCCATGGTCGGAGAAAACATGAGAATCTGCCGGTAGTTGATCAGGGCGTTGACCTGCCCGGTGACGAGAAGTGTTGTGCCATCTGTCGCTTGCCCTTCGACCCGTTTCCTGGCTGTGA
>NZ_JAHHPM010000215.1 GCF_024606345.1 Endozoicomonas sp. YOMI1 | reverse complement strand
TGAACTCTGATAGATAACGGCCAAGATGCTTGGGGTCGAGCTTATGATAAGTACCGGTAATCGCTGTTTTCACGTTTCCCAGCATGGTATTTACCCAGGTAAATAAATGGAGAGTGGGTTGCGAAAGGGAGGAACTATTATAAGAAGGTGTGGTCTCAAGCTATAATTCAATAATTCAATAATTCAATGGCTGATCCATATTTTAACCCACACTCCTTGCGCTTGGATTTTCATAAATCGCATGAAGCTGTTACATCTATCCGTAGTTCAGTTTTGAATGACTGTCCGCAGCACAGTGGTGTAGCCTTCGGGCTGGAAGTTCAACAAACTGCACCAATCAATCATTTAAACACCTTGAATCCATATTATGAAAGCTTCCGTAACCCATGCAGTGATTACCGTTTTTCGAAAGTGCCAGTGAGGGCTATTTATCATCAAGAACCTGAGCAAAGCGAGCCGTTAGAATTATCAGATAAAACCAAGGCACAACAACAAAGCGACGAAAATATTCTATTTCATACCAGTCAATCAGAATTAAGAATCGATCGCGTTTGGAGTATGGCCGTTGAAGCGAGTTCTCAGTCACACTCTATTAATGTTAATGCTAATCATCCTCCACTTGATTCAACGTTAAAAGATACTGCTGGAAATGGTTTTTTAGGTATGGGGCAATCAATCCCGCAAATCTTATCAGTTGTTGATAACAAGCTTCATCAACCTGTACATATTCCTGATCAGGATCGCATTGATACATTTTCTAAGCCTGAAGCACCGATTGCAATTATTACTCCACAACTGAATAGTGAACAGCTTCAACAAAATACATCTTCTGCTAGAAATGAGTTTAATTTTAATGCTTCTGCTTCCGTTTCTGGTGAATCTCTGACTATCTCTCCTGATAAGGCCTCCCAGAAGGCTTACCGTGAATCCGATAAAGGGAAGGCTTACCAGAAGGCTTACCAGAAGGGTTACGCACAGTCCGAGAAACGGAAGGCTTACCTGAAGGCTTACCGTAAATCCGTTAAATTTAAGGCTTACCAGAAGGCTTACCAGAAGGCTTACGCACAGTCCGAGAAACGGAAGGCTTACCAGAAG
>NZ_JAHHPM010000214.1 GCF_024606345.1 Endozoicomonas sp. YOMI1 | reverse complement strand
TATTTGACGAAGAAGCAGGAATTTTTAGACCAATTTATCGCAACCGCAGTAGGGCGGACTATTCTCGGACAGCCTCCTAGGGTGGCCTCCCAGAGGCCCAAGTTGTTTTAGGTGAGTTGACGATGAAGCAAATAAAAGTTGCAGTCAGAAAGAAAGGATCCAGAAGCGCTCAGGAATTCAGTGAAGCAGACAGTGAGCTGAAACAGACACTGGAACGACTGGCAAAAAAGGGGCTGAACCCTATGCAGATGTGCCAGAAGCTGATTGAACATGAGGTGAAGCATCCCGGCGGCGGGGACTGGACCTATGACCGGGTCGTTGAGGAATGTGAGCGGTTGAAAGTGTGATGCCCCGGCAGCCAATCGGTGAGGTTGTCTCTTCCTGAGCGCAACTTCACCATTTACCGTTATTTTTTTGTGGTCTTCAGCAGATTCTGGAAGCGGCGCAGCTTCTCTTCCTGAGTCAGCTGAGGGGCAGGCTCCGATGGCTCCTGAATAAGCGGGCTGTAATCCAGCGCTGAAGCTTCCTCTGCTGTTTCCTGTGGTGTTGCGCGTTCCTGAAGCCAGTTATCCATCACATCAAGGGCCTCCAACAACCCCTGATGTTCATCCGATACAGTCAGGTCCTCAGGATCCGCCATCTGGTTTATTTTTTTTACCAGGTTACTGCGAATTTGGAGAATTCGCTCCTCCGAGATCTGTTCCCTGTTCTGTTGCAGCCATTGTCTGGCTGACTCTCCATTGGTGGCCATGGTGAATAGTTACCCGTACTGATGAAACTGATCAAGGGGTCAGTTCTGTTGAAAGGTATGAATTTCAGTGTTGAAAGAAGTGCAATGATAAAAAGTTGCGTTGAAAAATTCATCTACTATTACACTCATTGGGTTATACCCTTAGGTGTGGCATGGTTTTTCTCGGTAAATACGATCCAGATACCGGTGGCCAATCTACGTACAATTTCATTATCTTACGATGCTTTATTGTTAACTTATCTTATTGGCAGGGTATCTTGACCAGTGTAATTCAGGCTCAGTTTGCATTGATGGTGGAACAGTTGGAAAAGCTGTTATCTCAGCCTGTGCCTGAAAAGCGGCTGGTCAGAGTTGAGCTCCCTTTGCCGGTCATTCATCTGCTGGGCTTTCTGGCTGCACAGGACTGCTGTGAAAAAGCGTTCTGGAGAGACAGGGAAGGCGATCATGCGATAGCGACTCTCGGTTATAGCTGGTCAGAAACATTATCCTGTCGGCAGGACCTGGCTTGTGCATTGACCAATGCCCATAAACTCTTGAGTCATCTGCCGGAGCATGGCAGCAGTCACTGCCTCTGCTATCTCTCTTTTGCGGACGATGAATGTTCAATATGGCCTGCTTTTGGTTATGGCATGGTCATCCTGCCACTGCTGGAACTGGTTCAGACTCGCGAGGGAATGGTGCTGGGGGTGAACCTCAGGTCTGACAATGCTTTGGCATACCGTAGCAGTATTCGCAAAGCTCTGGGGATTATCGCAGCACTCAACTACAGCCAGCAGTTGCCCGAGGCTGACTTTACGTTTCAGCTTGCAGGTTACCAGCCGGATGCGAATGTCTGGAATCAACTGGTTGGCAAGGCCAGACAGGCCTTTGCATCAGGCGTACTGGATAAGGTGGTGTTGTCCCGGGCAACGTGTCTGAAACTTGAGGGGCATCTCTCCCCGTTCTCATTGCTTTACCCATGGCAGCAGGCGAACCCGCATTCCTATCAGTTCCTGTTTCAGAGGCAGGGACAAACTTTTTTTGGTTGCTCTCCTGAGCGATTGGTGAAGCGACTGGAAAATATTATTTCTACCGAGGCCCTGGCAGGCACTATTGTCCGTGGTCAGAACCCGCTTGAAGATGCTCAGCTGGAAAGCCTGCTGATGAGCGATGGTAAAAATATCCATGAAAACCGTCTGGTTCTGGATGATATCTGCCATAGGCTGCAACCACTCTGTCAGTCTCTGGAAGCGGATCGCAGCCACTCGATTGTGAAACTGCGCCATATTCAGCATTTGCGTTACCAGATTCGTGGCGTACTGAACCACGACGTGTGTGATCAACAGTTATTGGACGTACTTCATCCGACCCCGGCAGTGGGGGGCGCTCCAAGAGAGGAAGCATTTTCGTTTATTGCAGCCAACGAACCCTACGCTCGTGGTTTGTATGCCGGTGTGTGTGGGATTGTTGGTATTCAAAAGAGTGATTTCAGTGTGGCAATTCGCAGCGCCCGTCTGGCTGATAACCTGATGCTCTACTCCGGTGCGGGTATTGTGGAAGACTCGGTGGCCGACGAAGAGTGGTCCGAGTTGGACAATAAAATTGCCACGGTACTGGATATTCTTGATCGTCAACAGACCGGTGATATCGCTGTATTGTCGGGTCAGGCAGGGCAACGTGTTGACAGTAAACATAATTTTGCAGCGCTCTCTTAAGTAGTTAACCAAATGAAATCATATTTTCTGGCTAAGTGATCAGTCACTCTGC
>NZ_JAHHPM010000213.1 GCF_024606345.1 Endozoicomonas sp. YOMI1 | reverse complement strand
AAACTCCGGCTCACAACCAGATACCAAAGAGCACGCCACAAACTCCGGCTCAATACCAGACACCAAAAAGCAGGCCACAAACTCCGGCTCAATACCAGATGCCAAAGAGTGGTTCAAAAACGCTGACTCCAAACCTTCCAGTTACTCCCGAAACCAAAGTAAAATGGCAAAGAGACATTCATGATGACGATGTCAGAGCTACGATGGAAAGCTACGATCGTTTTCTGGCAGATAACCTCTCACATCATCCAGAGGCGATTCCAAAAGCAGCATACAGACAATTGGAAAAGGCAAGAGATGGTGATATTCCCATTGAGTTGATTACTCAAGGTGCTGTTAAAACAGTAAAACTCAAGAAACCGCTAGGAGCTGGTGCATCAAAGGTATTCTACGATACTGGCGATGGCCAGGCACTGGCAATGAATGTGGCTTCACACCAATTCTATGATGAGTTAATGATGCATACATACCTGGAAAAATCAGGTATTCCTTCCATTAAAATCAAACCTGCTGTCATATGTTGGGAATTCCAGGGCACCAAATACTCAATAGCAACCTACATTGCACCATCATTTAGCGAATACGCAAAACAAAATGCTTTCGCATTGGCCAGCAAAACCAGTCTTGAGGTTTTCAATCAATTGAACCGTAAGAAAGTGTTATCAGAAGGCCAGGAACCGTTTAGACTTGAGGACTGGGATGAGGCTTTAAATCCACTGGTTAATGATATTAGAACCCTCATTGATAATGGAGTTTCCAAGCCGGGTGATGCCATCAACGCCATTCTTGTCGGAAAAGGCTCTCAATTCCACTCAGGAGGTCCTGCTGATTATGAGGTTCGCGCATTTCCATTTGATTTCTCAAGCAAGCTCTTTCAATATGATCGGCTTCCCGTTAAAAAGCAGCTTACAGTTGAAGATGAGAAAACAATATTGAAGGCATATATCAAGGCAGTGGTTTTTGTTCAATTTGATACCAATGAATTCTGCTTGCCAAAAGCGTGGGAAGACCTTGTTGATCAACTTGTCGAAAGATACCGTCGCCAATGAATCTTCCTGTGCAAAGGCAGCATTGATATTTGCGCTCCCGGGAGAATCCCGTTTTAGTAATTCCTGCCTGAATTTGCCTTTTGCACCAAGTCTTTGAAAAATTACTTTGCGTTCTTCGTGACCTTTGTGGTTCCAATGCTTATACGGCTTTCGCGACAAACTCGGTCTACCGTGGGAACGCATACGGAGCCTCTCCGCAAATTATCCCCCATGTCTGCATCATGGATTAAACCACCCGAAAATAGCGCCTCAGAAACCGCAGCCCGGACATAACCCAGGGCCAGATAAGCGCACTGGATATTGAAGGCAGCAAATACCAGACCGAAGGAATCGTGTCCCCCGCAGCACTGCGAACCCATAGTAACAGCAGCTGATAAAAACCAATCATCAGTAACACCATGAAGGCCTGTTGCCACACAGGAAATAACCTGAGCCGTCGATGCAGGCTGAGCACCATAAAAGCGACCATGATCATACCCAGGGAGCTCAGGCCAAACAGACTTCCCTGAAACACATCCAGCAGCAAACCAGTGATAAAGGCAAACAACAAACCAAACCGCTCCGGCAATGCCAGAACCCAGTAAATAACCACCAGCGGAACCCATGCCGGGCGAACCAGTGATAACCATTCAGGCAATGGCATAATACTGAACATTGCCCCCACCAGCAGGGTCATCCACACTACCCAGTGGGCATTAGCCTGCTGAACCATTATCGCCGCACCTCATCTGTTTTCTTCTCCGCGCCTGTCTCTGAAGCATCCGTCTCTGAAGCATTTGGCGGCTCAATCAGGCCGGAGACTTCCCGAAAAACCAGAAGCACAACCCGGCTTCTATTCACTTCAGCAAGAGGCTGAACTTCAATAGAGGCAAAGGCATCGCCGGAATTATGGATAACCCGGGTAACCACCCCCACCGGGTATCCTTCAGGATAGGTTCCCCCCAGCCCCGAACTGGTCAGCAGATCGCCCTCCTGAAAATCTTCAGTAACAGGAGTATGCTGCAGTTCAAGACGATCCGTACGACCGGTCCCCGTAGCAATAGCACGATATTTGGTTCGATGATTTTGCACCGGAATTCGTGCTGCCATATCGGTCAACATCAGCACCCGACTGCTGACCGGACTGACTTCAATGACCTGGCCCATCACGCCATGGGCATCAAGAATGGCCTGCCCTTCGTAGACCTTATCAATGGCTCCCTTATTAATGATCACCCGGTGCCGGAAAGGATCAGGGTCAACGCCAACCACCTCTGCAACCAACACTTGCTCATCCACCAGTTCAGAAGAGTTCAGCAACTCCCGCAGGCGGATATTCTGGGCTGTTAATGAGGCAAGCTTCTGAACTTTCTGTTCAAGAATAAGGTTTCGTGCTTTGAGGCGGGCGTTTTCCTGAAGCAAGTCGTTATGCGACATCACCACCTGTGAAGCGGTTCCCCAGATACGCCCGGGCAGATCAGCAAGAAACAGAACAGGCGTAGCAGCGACAGTCAGCCACTGGCGAACCTGTGACAGGGCGCGATAGCTATGATCAAAATACAAAATCGCCAATGACAGGATGATCAGCAAAACAAAGCGCGTGACCAATGACTGGCGTTGACTGAAAATCGGTTTAATAACCTGCTCCTTACCAGGCCTCAGAACTTGAAAATGCCATATCAAAAACCTGAAGCACCGTCCTATCGACACCCATGTCTGGCTGACAATTTCCAGTGATCAGCTATTAAAGGTGATGAGTTCAACAACTTTTCCCGGAAAAGCCGCGATTACGGAAAAAACACTGATCACCTGAAGAGAGCTGCTAACTCTGCCTGATGGCAGACCAAAATAGCAAATCAGCAATACCTCGGGAAGAAATATTGCTGATCATAAGTAGTTAACCAAATGAAATCATATTTTCTGGCTAACTACTTATTCCAAAAATGGTGCTTGATTTGGCCGTTAATCCGTGGATAACAGATCCATACGGTGCTTATCCATCATCTCGATTGCCCTGCCGCCACCACGGGCCACACAGGTGAGTGGATCTTCAGCGACCAGAACCGGCAGACCGGTTTCTTCACTGATCAATTTATCCAGATCCCGCAGCAATGCACCGCCACCGGTCAGGACCAGGCCACGCTCGGCAATATCAGAAGCCAGTTCTGGCGGAGATTGTTCCAGGGCACTTTTGACCGCCTGAACAATCGCCGTCAGCGACTCCTGGAGCGCTTCCAGAATCTCGCCACTGTTCAGGGTAAAGCTTCTGGGAATACCTTCCGCCAGATTGCGCCCGCGCACATCAATTTCCAGCAGTTCATCACTTGGGTAGGCGATGGCAATTTCCTGCTTGATACGCTCAGCAGTAGCATCACCAATCAGGCTGCCGTAGTTGCGGCGGACATAAGTCACAATCGCATCATCAAAACGGTCGCCACCGATGCGCACAGATTCGGAGTAGACAACACCACTGAGGGAGATAATGGCAATCTCCGTGGTGCCACCACCGATATCCACAACCATGGAACCACTGGCTTCTTCAACCGGAAGCCCGGCACCAATAGCGGCCGCCATGGGCTCTTCGATCAAATAAACTTCCCGGGCACCAGCACCCAGTACCGATTCACGGATCGCCCGCTTTTCAACTTTGGTTGATTTGCAGGGGACACAGACCAGCACACGAGGACTGGGCTGAATAAAACTGTTCTCATGCACTTTGTTAATAAAGTGCTGGAGCATACGCTCGCAGACATCAAAGTCTGCAATCACGCCATCCTTCATTGGACGAATAGCGGTAATGTTGCCGGGGGTTCGGCCCAGCATCCGCTTGGCATCGGCACCAACAGCCACTACGCTCTTCTGAGTGCCGAGATTGCGGATAGCAACCACAGAGGGTTCATTTAACACTATGCCCTTCTCGCGGACATAGACCAGTGTATTGGCTGTTCCAAGATCAATCGAAAGATCGCTGGAAAACAGGCCACGTAACCTTTTCAGCATGTTATGGTGTACCTTGATTCAAGGCTTGGGTAATTCCGGAAACTCTAACAATGCTGCCTCCGGAGGGCAAGCAGCAATTGTGTACTGTGGGAACTGTGCCTGAATCATTTATCTCAGGAAAAGCATTCAAACAGTGGCTTCTTATAGTGGGATTTACCGAAAAACCGGGTGACTGTCCGTGTGTTTTGTTAAACTGCAATGCTCTATTTTTACAACAATCCCCCCTACTTACCATTCCTAACAGGCGTTCCAGGTTAACATCCTATAGATCACCCGATAAATCCTTGAGAAATATGTGGGCAGCCCATACATTAACGGCTTATTTATTTTATTGTGAAAATGCCTCCCAGGAATATTTCCACCATTTTCATAGACCAGTGGGTGAACATCTCACTCATTGTTATTCATTTATGGAGAACCCTTAGCAATGGCCATCGACGCCTCTGGAGTCAAAAAGGTTGCAAAACTTGCACGTTTGTCCATTGACGACGCTGCCGTGGAAGTAACCGCTGCCACCATCAGCAGCATACTGGAACTGGTCGATAGCATGCAGGCCGTTGATACACAGGGCGTGGAACCCCTGGCACACCCTCTGGATGCCATCCAGCGCCTACGCCCTGACCAAGTCACCGAAGAAAACCAGCGGGCGCAATTACAGAGCTGCGCACCTGCCGTTGAAGAAGGTCTCTTCCTGGTTCCCCGTGTTATTGAGTAACAAAACATTGCAGCAGTGATCATGGTAGAAACGCCGAAAAGGCATTATTTTCATAGTAACTGTGCTGAGTCTGGAGAAGCTGAGCCTCTTCCATACAACACAATACGACTTCCAACCGACCGAATCCCATGTACGAGAAAACCATTGCAGAACAGAGCCGGGCATTAGCCAGTGGCGAAATATCCAGTGTCGAGTTGACACAAACCTACCTTGACCGAATCAGGCAGTTTGATGGTGACATCAACAGCTTTATTACGGTGACTGAAGTGTTAGCCCTGGAGCAGGCAGCCACCGCCGACAAACGCCGTGCAGCAGGCGATGCCGACGCCATGACCGGCATTCCCGTTGCCCATAAAGACCTGTTCTGCACGGAAGGCGTGAAAACCTCCTGCGGTTCAAAAATGCTGGACAACTTTATTGCCCCTTATGAGTCCACCGTCACCGGCAAATTCAGGGATGCTGGCGCCGTCATGCTGGGTAAAACCAATATGGATGAGTTTGCCATGGGCTCTTCCAATGAAAACAGCCATTATGGCCCGGTCAAAAATCCCTGGGACAAAACCGCAATCCCCGGCGGCTCCTCCGGCGGTTCTGCAGCAGCCGTATCAGCCCTGCTGGCGGCTGGCGCTACCGGCACAGATACCGGCGGATCTATTCGCCAGCCTGCCTCACACTGTGGCATTACCGGACTTAAGCCGACCTATGGCCGGGTCTCCCGCTGGGGCATGGTGGCCTACGCATCAAGCCTTGATCAGGCTGGCCCGATGACCCGTTCTGCTGAAGATGCCGCCATTATGCTGAACACCATGGCTGGCTTTGACCACCGGGACTCCACCTGTCTTGACCGTGAAGTACCGGACTACACCGCAATACTGAATGACTCCCTGGAAGGCCTGACCATTGGGTTACCAAAAGAGTACTTCACGGCCGGATTGGACAGTGAAGTGGAACAGCAGGTCCGCAATGCCATTGCAGAATATGAAAAGCTTGGTGCAAACGTTAAGGAAGTCAGCCTGCCCAATGCCAGGCTGTGCATTCCTGCCTACTACGTGATAGCCCCGGCAGAAGCGTCTTCCAACCTGTCCCGCTTTGACGGTGTTCGTTTCGGATACCGCTGCGAAGATCCAAAAGACTTGATGGATCTCTACATTCGCAGCCGCAGCGAAGGTTTTGGTGAAGAAGTCAAACGTCGTATTATTGTGGGTACCTATGCCCTCTCTGCAGGTTACTACGACGCCTATTACCGTAAGGCCCAGCAGATCCGTCGCCTGATCCGTGATGACTTCCTCAACGCCTTCAAAGAGTGTGATGTCATTATGGGCCCCAACGCCCCGACATCCGCCTTCGATATTGGCTCCATGAGCAATGACCCGGTCGCCATGTACCTCTCAGATATCTATACACTGTCGGTTAACCTGGCAGGCCTGCCCGGATTATCCGTTCCAGCAGGCATGGCAAACCATCGCCCTGTCGGCCTGCAGGTCATTGGCCAGCACTTTGATGAAGCCCGTCTGTTGAATATCGGCCACCGCTTCCAACAGGCGACTGACTGGCACCAGAAATCTCCGACATTGGTATAGGTCACAGGTATAGGACACAGTAATATGCAATGGGAAACCGTTATCGGACTGGAGATTCACGTCCAGCTCGCCACTAACACCAAAATATTCTCTGGTGCAGCCACCGCTTTTGGTGCCGCACCCAACACCCAGGCCTGTGCGGTAGACCTTGGTCTGCCCGGCATCCTTCCCGTGGTCAACGAAGAAGCCATCAATATGGCCATTAAGTTCGGCCTGGGCATTGATGCCGAAATAAACAAGGTGAATGTTTTCGAGCGTAAAAACTACTTCTACCCGGATCTGCCAAAAGGCTATCAGACCACCCAGCTGGAAAAGCCAATCGTCGGTGCTGGTCATGTGGATATCACATTGGCGGATGGCTCTACGAAAAGCATTCGTATCCACCACGCACACCTGGAAGAAGATGCGGGTAAAAGCCTGCACGAGGGTTCTTTTAATGGAGAGCATGGTATGTCCGGCATTGATCTTAACCGGGCCGGCACACCGCTGATTGAAATTGTCACAGAGCCTGATATCCGCAATGCGGAGGAAGCCGTCGCCTTTGCCAAAAAGCTGCACTCCATTGTTACCACGCTGGGCATCTGCGATGGCGATATGTCCCAGGGATCCATGCGGTTTGATGTCAACGTCTCCGTTCGTCCAACAGGACAAAAAGCGTTCGGTACCCGCACAGAAACCAAAAACCTGAACTCCTTTAAGTTTATGGAGGCTGCCATCCTCAAAGAGGTAGAGCGCCAGATTGACCTGATTGAGGATGGCGGAACCGTTATCCAGGAGACCCGTCTCTATAACGGTGATACCGGCGAAGCTCGCTCCATGCGCAGCAAAGAAGAAGCGAACGATTACCGTTACTTCCCCTGCCCTGACCTGCTGCCCATTATCATTAACGACAGTCGTCTTGAAAAACTGAAGGCTGAAATGCCTGAAATGCCAGATGCCAAAAAAGCACGATTTATCGCTGATTTTGACCTGAGCGATTACGATGCCGAAATACTTTCCGCTGACCAGGCGACGGCGAACTACTTTGAAGCCACTGTCCGCGCCAGTGATGATGCCAAACTGTCTGCTAACTGGATTATGGGTGAACTGTCCAGATCCCTGAATCAGAACAGCATTGCCATCAGCGCAAGTCCAGTCACTGCCGATATGCTCGGTGGCCTGATCAAGCGCATCAAAGACAACACCATCTCCGGCAAAATCGCTAAAGAGGTCTTTGAAGTACTCTGGCAGGGTGAGTGCAGTACTGCCGATGCAGTCATCGAGAAAAAAGGTCTCAAGCAGGTGACCGATACCGGTGCCATTGAAGCCATGATCAATGAAGTTCTGGCCAACAATGCCCAACAGGTTGAGAACTACCGTGCGGCCGAGAAAGACAAGCGCAGCAAAATGATCGGCTTCTTTGTGGGTCAGTGCATGAAGGCCTCCAAAGGCAAGGCCAACCCCGGCATGGTTAATCAGATTCTGAAACAGAAATTGGACGGCTAAGCTTTAACAAACTCTTCCCCCCTACTTTCTTGAGCTGGTAGAAGGGGGAAGAGCGCGGATAAGTGCTTAAGAAACTGTCCCTGAATAACTTCCTCTTTTTGCCACGGAGGCACGGAGGAAAAGATTTTTTCTGTTCTCCGTGCCTCCGTGACCAAGTTGTTTCTTGACTAAAATAGGGTTGCGTTGATTCATAAAATAAATTGATAAATTATTAATTAAAAAATCAGCAGGCTGTTCCGCTAATACATTTAGCCACCAACTGCTACAAATGGATTTCCCCATGAATAAGGTAATTCTGCCTGCAGTGCTCTCAGCCTTGCCACTACTGACTCATGCCGCCTGGCAACCTGACAGCATCAGTCTTGCCTACGGGCAGTTTATTTCACCTTTGACTGACCGCCATGCAGAGATAGATCAATATCGGCTGGGTTTGGCCTGGAAGCTTTCTGATCAGCTCTGGTCATCCAATGGCCTTGTTATGCAAAGCTATGCCGAACTCGCTTTAGCCCAATGGAAGAGTCATTTAAATGCCACTAAAGACAGCCGTCGGATAGGGGCTGATAGCGTGAAGCAAATAAGCCTGAGCCCTGTTTTCCGGCTCACCAGCACTGGCCCCTTGCTGGGTGATACCTCACCGTTTCTTGATCTTGGTGTCGGTGTCAGTTATCAGAGTGAAGAGGATATTGAACAGCAACATCTTTCCGGAATCAACATGGGTGGACACTGGCAGTTGGAAACCAGGGCAATGATTGGGTTGAATCCCGGAAAGGGTTACCCATTTGCAGTCAGCTATGGCTGGATGCATTACTCAAATGCACATCTGAATGGAGCAAACGAAGGGCTTGATTTTCAAACCCTTCAGATAACGTTTCTTTTTTAACCAGCCCCTGAAAATTCCACCGCCATTAGCTGTTCACCAGGAAGTGAGCCCAGATACTGGCAGCATACCCCAGGGCAATAGCCCAACTCCATCGCAGATGGGTCATAAAGGTATAGCCACCTTTTGATGACCCCATCAAGGCAACGCCAGCAGCAGAGCCTATGGATAACAGGCTGCCACCCACACCCGCAGTCAGCGTTATCAATAACCACTGGAAAGAGTTCATTTCAGGGTCCATTCCGAGAATGGCAAACATAACCGGAATGTTATCGACAATGGCAGAGATCACACCGGCGATGATATTAGTCCACGTTGCCCCAAGATCGGCATACATGGTTTCCGAGGCAAGGTCGAGGTAACCGAGATAGCGCAGGCCACCCACCGAGAAAATGACACCAAAGAAGAAGAGCAGTGTATCCCATTCGGCATGGGCCACTTCCTGGAATATATCGATTTTATCTTCTTTGGCCCGGGGACGTGCCGTCAACCGGCGGTTACTGGTCAGACCCTGAATATTCATGACATAGGTATAGAACATCAACAGGGCGAGACCGGTCATCATCCCCATAAATGGCGGCAGACCTAAAGCTTTTTCAAAACTGACCGCAAGGAAAATGGTCACCAGGAAAAGACAGCAGATGGCAATACCACCACGACGAATGGAGCTATCCACTTGCACACCGGCCGGACGCCCTTGATCAATGAAAAAGCTCATGATGATGGCCGGTACCAGATAATTAACCACCGACGGTATAAAAAGGCTGAAAAAGGTAAAGAACTCAAGCTTACCTGCCTGCCACACCATCAGAGTGGTAATATCTCCAAAGGGGCTGAAAGCACCACCAGCATTGGCAGCAACCACCACATTGATCATGGCCAGGGTAATAAACGTCGGTCTGCCTTCACCTAAGGCCATGATTACAGCGCCCATTAACAGCGCCGTGGTAAGATTGTCGGCCACTGGGGAAATAAAGAATGCCATAGCGCCGGTTATCCAGAAAAGACTTCGGTAATTAAAGCCCTTGCTGATCAGCCAGCTGCGTAACGTGGCAAACACCTGCCGGTCTTCCATGGCATTAATATAGGTCATGGCCACCAGCAGAAAGAGGAACATCGCCGCATACTCTTCAAGATCATGCATAACGGCTTGTTTTAGTTGTTCGTGAGAAACCCCCTTCTGTGCAGCAATGAAAGCAATCAGTGCCCAGATGATTCCCGCCGCCATAATAACCGGTTTAGACTTACGCAGATGAAGCTGCTCTTCGGCCATCACCAGGCAGTAGGCAATCACAAAAATGGCAATGCAGGCCCAGGCTAACGGACTGGATGTCACTCCCAGCACATTTTCGCCAGCCAGAGCAGTGGTTGGCAGGCAGGTTAACGCACCCATTGACAGGCGTCTTTTCATTATTATTGTCATCATAATTTAGTCCCACAGGCTCAATCTAAAGCCAGTGATGAATTGGTAAATTTAAAGATGCCGAAGGATACCTATACCGAAAGCAGAGTGCAAAAAAGCATCAAATAGCAGCTATTTCGGAATGACTGGATAGACAGCCAAGTCAATACGTAAAACAAAATTTGTAAGCAAAGAGTGATATGAAAAAAGTTATTAATACTTTTTTAGCTTAAAAACCACTTTATATTGAACAATATTTCAACAGGTTTGCGTATAGACTTTATAGAACAGCTGTTCAATATTTCCGAGAATGATTTTTGCGAGAGTGTCTGATGTCAATCGCTGCTAAACTCCAGACTTTTTTAACTCATAACCAGGTAGATTATGAAGTGGTCAGTCATCCTTATTCAGACCGTGCACTCAACACCGCTCATGTCGCCTGCGTTCCCGTTAAAAACATGGCCAAAGCCATCGTCCTTCAGGATGAAGAAGGCTACGTAATGGCCATCGTTCCCTCCATGAACAGATTAATGCTGCGCTGGATAAACACAAAACTGAATCGTCATCTTCATCTGGTCAGCGAACATAGCCTTGAAGAGCTGTTCCCGGACTGCGAGATGGGAGCAGTACCGGCAATGGGCATAGCCTATGGCATGAAAACCTGCTGGGATGATGAACTCAATGCCGTTCAGGATCTTTACTTCCAGGGGGGTAATCACCGGGAACTGGTGCATATTCAGAGAGAACAGTTTAAAAAGTTGCTACAAGGGCAGCCACACGCTGCCATCAGCTGTGACCCGGATGAAGCGGAGGCTTATGCAACGGACAATTAGCGGATCATCTTTTTCACAAACAAGACAACGAAAAGCGCCAGAGAAAAACTGCCAGTGAATGCTTCACAGGCAGCAACAATCCGGGACAGCCCCAGTGGGGTCAAGTCTCCATAGCCAAGTGTGGTAAACGTCACCACGCTGAAATAAAGACAATCAAGCCAATACCGGAAGTTCTGGAACAGATCCTGGTTCTGGCTAAACCGGACAACCATATCACCACTGTGAACCCCGGTGATCAGATAGAGGAAAGAGCAGAACACAATCAAAACCATGGAAAACAGCACCACACGCAATGGGGATTCTCCATAGCCACTGATTTTGTCAACCAGATAGGAAAGCAGTCGTTGCCGTGAGTATTTTGGCATCTGCAACCGATGGAAAACCCTTTCCTGATAATAAAAATGGCCAGCCACCCTCATCATGCCGAGGTTTTCACAATGACGGCGAATATTTCTGGCAGACTCTTCCGCTTCTTCAAATAAAGCCATGGCATTTTCAGGATTGGCTGCTGCTTCTCGTTCCTGGTAGAGCTTATCCCCCCAGTTCACATGATCCAGCAGACTGTTGTTCAGATTCACACCCAGCAGATTACAGCCATCAAGATTTGCCCTGTGCAGATTGGCATTGGAAAGATTTGCCTTTAACAGTCGGGAACCCGACAAATCCACACGATAAAAATGCCCATTACAGAAGCTGGCCCTGCTCAAATCACAGTTAACCAGTTGATATGGCTTACCACCATGGTTTACCAGATTAACGTTATCCAGATTAGCCTTACGGAGAATAAAGCCTTCCATGGGCAGCCCCGTTCCTGCCCTCTTTTCCAGCCTCGTTTTTACCTCATCACCGGTTTTATCCACATCAGGATCATGCCAGAAGCAAAGCTGGCTCCCTGACTCCGCCACATCTTTACAACGGCCATATTTTCCGAAAAAAGAGCATTGACGCTCTGTCTTCTGCACCTGATTCAAACCCCGGGCCCTGTATTTGTCGACAGTTTCTGCAGAAAACCATCATCTTCTCTGCTGTGCTGACTATATCGGCCCGCTGATTATGGTATTTACATCGCCGGTCACTTTACAGAAAGCTAAATTTTCAACACACTGAACGCTTCTCTGATCAACGTGGGCCCCTCCATGAACATCCTGTTGGTACTCACCTCCCACGATAAACCGGAATCTACGGGTGAAAAAACGTGGAGCAATATACAGCTTCGGCCCAGACTATAACCGTTATCTGGTGCAGAATGGGTTAATGGTCAATGAACAGTAGCCTGCCTCTTCGAAAGCCATCGCTGATGCCGTTCACTATTTATGAAATGAGTGATGAATATATTCCACCACCATCTGCAAGGAACCAAGAACGGTGAATAAATCCGCGCACTGCATCCTGCCTTTACTTTTATTACTGTCCAGCCATTGGCTACAGGCTGACGTTCCGGAACTTACCTGCCCACAAAGCCCAAACTGCGTCAGCAGCCTTGCTTCTGGCAAACAGAATATTGCCCCTTTCTCCTTTGATAAGTCTGATACCTCACAGATCAAGGAAAAACTGCTAGCCACTTTGCACAACTGGCCCAATGCAGAGATTCTCAGTAGCAATGACCAGATCATTATTACGGTGTTCACCACCCCCTGGCTGAAATTCAAGGACGACCTGATACTGATTATTCGTCCGAACGGCACGGTCGATGTCCGCTCATCCTCTCGTATCGGCTATTACGATTTCGGCACTAACCGACGTCGTATAGAACGGTTAAGAACAGCGCTTGGTGATAAAACCAACATCGACGCAAAGTCAAAATAAGACCCTATACGCGGCATACCAAACTGCGAGACATTTTGGTTAGCCTAACCGTACTTAAGCCCTTAGTATGCGGGACTTGCCTGAAAATGAGCTGGTGATTATAAAAGCAGCTGATATGTTGCTATCTGAATAATTCAGAGTGAGACCCGGTTCTTTCAAAAATTATTTTTTGACCATCGACTCTGTACATAAGCAGCCAGTCAGGTTCTATGTGACACTCTCGATATTTATTAAGGCTACCGGTTAAAGCATGGTCACGGTTCTTATCAGGTAAAGGCTGCTGATTAATCAGCAGCCTCAGTATCTCAACCAGCTTTTCCATATCCTTGTTTTGCGTCTTTACTTTCTTATAGTCTTTCTTGAACTTCGATGTTTGTACTGGCTTTAACATTATTCGTCATCCAAGTCTTTTAACATATCCTCAAGGGTGTCGAATTCCTTCAAGTCTACGCCAGCATTGGATTCAGCAAGTGCCTGTATAGTCTCATCATTGGGTATGCGAACATCAAAAGGCATCCCCTTACACAAACCTACCTGTTTATAAAATAAAGTGATTGCCTGTGTGGTATTCAACCCCAGCTGCCTGAATATCGCTTCTGCCTGCCTTTTTACATCAGGCTCGACTCTGGCCTTAACTACCTCACTTTTGCTCATTTTATCTACCTCTGCGTGCCATATCCTTCCATATAGTGCCAGTGTAGCCCATTTGGTACACATCGCAACATTTCCCCTTTTAAGGCCAATGCAAAGCGTTCTATGTGCGTGTAGACTCTCCCCCCTATGCTTTGATCCTGAAATACATTGGAGATAATGTGGTTACTATTTATGGCATACCTAATTGCGACACCATAAAAAAAGCACGCCGCTGGCTGGAAGGCGCTGGTATTGAATACCACTTTCATGACTACAGAAAAGATGGCCTACCGAAAGATATGCTTGAACAATGGGCGGATGAACTGGGCTGGGAGGCACTGTTAAACCGCCGGGGAAGCACCTGGCGGAAGCTTTCCGACAAAGAAAAATCAGCCATTAATGCAGAGCGAGCCATTACCCTGATGCTGGAGCAGCCCGCCATGATCAAGCGCCCTTTACTGGATACCGGCAGCCAGAAGTTGCTGGGCTTTTCCGAAGAACAATACAGCAACTTGCTTGCATAACAGACGTTCTGAATAATTGAAGGAATGATAATGAGTAAACAGCATTTCAGTCTGGCCATTGGTGTTGGCAGCAAAAACCGGAAAGACCAGTGGCTGGAAGTATTCTACCCAAAGCCTATTCTCAATCCAGCGCCAGAACTGCTGGAGAGTATAGCCAAACTGGTTGGTTACCACGGTGGCAATACGTATATTGAGCTTGACAGCAAAACCCTGCACGCATTGGAAGACCTGTTTGTCGATATCGAACAAACTGAACTGGCCACCATCACCCGCAGCCTGGAAGAAAGTGAACAGCCTCGTGTGATCACTATTCAGGCAACCGATGAGGCTCCCACCAGCACCCCCGAGGCTTATCTCAAGCTGCACCTGCTGTCACATCGTCTGGTCAAGCCACACGGCACCAACCTTCAGGGCATTTTCCCACTGCTGCCTAATGTCGCCTGGACCAGTGAAGGCGCAATTGACCTGGAAGAACTGCCAGCCCGCCAGCTGGCGGCCCGTGCAGAAGGCCGGGTTTTGAGTGTCAACTCCGTGGATAAATTCCCGAAAATGACCGACTACGTTGTGCCGGCGGGTGTCCGTATTGCCCATACGGCCCGGGTACGTCTGGGTGCTTATGTGGGTAAAGGCACCACCGTAATGCATGAAGGCTTTATCAACTTCAACGCCGGTACCGAAGGTAAGAGCATGATTGAAGGTCGTGTTTCTGCCGGTGTTATGGTTGGCGAAGGCTCTGATCTTGGTGGTGGCTGCAGCACCATGGGTACTCTGTCCGGCGGCAATAACATTGTGATCTCCGTCGGTGAAAACTGCCTGATCGGTGCCAATGCCGGCCTGGGCATTCCGCTGGGTGACCGCTGCATTATCGAAGCCGGCCTTTACCTGACGGCTGCCAGTAAGGTTCAGGTTCTTGATGATCAGAAAAATATCGTTGAAGTCGTTAAAGCAGGAGACCTCTCAGGCAAGTCCGACCTGCTGTTCCGCAGAAACTCCCTGACCGGAGCCCTGGAATGCCTCACCAACAAATCAGCCATTGAGCTGAATGATGAGCTGCACTCCCACAATTAAGCCCTGATTGTGTATTGAAAAGAAGCGCGCTGAAGAAAGGGTAGCGTATCCTGATAGCCCCGGTGCATAATACCGGGGCTATTATAGATCAGGTTTAAATCATAATAATGCGTCATACGATTTTCGATACGCCTGTTGTTAACAGCTGTTTTCGCCTCTTATCCCGCCTTGGTCTGAAGCTGTTCGGCTGGAAGCTGGAAGGCCAGCGCCCAAATGCCCGGAAGTACGTTATTATCGCGGCACCCCATACCAGTAACTGGGACTTTGTTCTGACCATTGCCTTTGCCTTCTGTTTTCGCATGAACATCTTCTGGATGGGAAAAAACACCCTGTTTAAGGGGCCGTTTGGCGGCATCATGAAATGGCTTGGGGGAATTCCCGTTGACCGCAGCAAAGCCAATGGTCTGGTTCAGCAAATGGTCGACACCTTCCACAACTGCACGGAACTGGCCGTCGCCATTCCCCCTGAGGGCACACGCAACAAGGTTCGTCAATGGAAAAGTGGTTTTTACCACGTCGCTCACGGTGCTGGAGTCCCCATTGCACTGGGCTTCCTGGATTATAAAAAGAAGGTTGGCGGCTTTGGTCCCATGTTCTTTACTACAGGAGACTATGAGTCAGACCTGAAAAAAATTCAGGAATTTTATCAACATATGACGGGTAAAAACCCAGAGAAATTTGCCTAGGAGGCTCCCGGGCCATTTATTTATCGCTAAGTAGTTGGCCAAATGGAATCGTATATTTCTGGCTAAGTGGGCAGTTACT
>NZ_JAHHPM010000212.1 GCF_024606345.1 Endozoicomonas sp. YOMI1 | reverse complement strand
CCAAAGCTGATGTACGATGGTGCTTTATATTTACCAGTACTTTTTGAGCACATACCTCGATTTCAACGTTCACATCTTCTGGCAGGGGGAAACCTCAACCAGGCTTCTGTCTTTTATTTCCTTTGACCTGGTCAGCTATGGAGCAGGCCTGACATCGATGACATTGAGGTATTTTCTTGTGGCTACCGGTATAGGGCAACTGCCAGCCACACTGAACTATTCTTATGCCGGAGAAATGCTGACTGGTGGCAGCCGTCTTGCCGTCATGGCATTGTTAACACTTTTTGCCATCTCAGTACTGATCTTTTTCCTGAAGTCTGTCTATTTCCGTGAATCGAGGACTGTTTCCAATGAATAAGAAAGCAGTATTATCCGATCAATACGTCAAAAGATGTATTTTATTCATCCTGCTACTGATTCTACCCTTCAGACTCGCCTATGCAGTACCGGAGGATTATTTTATTAGTGCAGAAACAGTTGCCAGCAATCTCGACAATTACCTGCTGATCGATGCCCGGGAATACTCTATGCCCTGTAACCGGAGTTGTAACGCAGCAGAGTGTCCAGTGTTTCAGGCTTCATTCTGCCTGCACACCAGCAGACCCCAACATTGAAGGCTCCGGGGTTACTAATGGCTGAGCATCCTGCCTCTTCAGAAGGTTGATGATGTCTGAGTAGGATTTGACTTTTGCTTCTGCGGCGGTCAAGCCTGGCCCCCGGGCTACCCCGAGGAGTGCATTAACGGTGAGGGTTGACGCTTCAGACTCTTCAGCTTTCATTAGAGCAGATTCTGCAAGTTTCAGTGGTGTCATTCCGTTCTGGGTTCTTTCGTTGATGGAAGCACCTCTGACAAGCAGGTGCTGAACTGCTTTTACATGGCCTTCATGGGCTGCATAATGGAGGGGGGTCATCATGCCGATGTTATCTATCTTAACCAGCGCATCCGGTATGTCCCGCCGACCATTATGCAGCAGGCCCCCCCTCAGGAAACACTCCTGTTTGAAGCGCGCCACCCCCAGTGCTACCCTGACTGCCTGATAATCCTTAACCCCCCCATCCGGTGTGACACCCACTCTTCTGCCAGTTCTGCCGGTGGTAGCATTGACGAAAGCACCACGGGCAATCAGTTGATCAATAATCTCTGACTTACCTGAATTAGCCGCAAGATGCAGAGGTGTTTGTCCCTTGTTGTTTTTGGCATTAACGTCAGAGGCAACCAGTACCTTAATGGCGTCTTGCCCATGGCGGCTGTAGACGGCACAGTGCAGGGGCGTCCATCCACGATGGTCACGGGCATTAACGTCGGCACCCAAGGTTATCATGGCCTGGATTTTCTCTTTTTGCCCCTCTTTAACCACCTCAAAAAAGGCTGATTTTCGGGAACCCGGATAATGAAGATTATTAATGTCAGCATCCGGGGTATTGGCGAGCAATTGGTCGAATAAATTCCAGTCATTGATTTTAAGCAGTGCGCCGAGTAACCCTGCACGCATATCGTCACAGGGCGCCTTAGAGTTACATATGGCACGAGCTAACGACCTGATTATGGGTGCAGTCAATTTGTTCTTTCCGTTCGTCCAGCTCCATAGAGACTCACCATCGCCAATGAGAACATTGGTAGCAGCACCAGCAGTCAGCAGCAGATCAACGGCCTGTGCCTGACCGGTATCTATAGCAATGTGAAGCGGTGTTTTTCCGTACTGTTTCCGGCGCTCTTCCCTTTCCCCGTGTCTTACAGTCGTCGATGTGTCGGTTCCCCGCATGAATTTCAAAATATTATTGCTCAACGCCATTGCAGGGTCAGATACCTTTGGCAACCATGAGGATTGGGCATTGATATTAGCGCCCCTGTCGAGCAATAGCCGGAGGCATTATGTTGCCCATGTTCCACCGCAAAATGCAGGGGGGTCTTGCTGCCGACAGCAAAGTGGAAGCGGGTCCTGACGCTGGCATTGATATTAGCGCCTTTATCAAGAAGAATCGCAATGGCATTGAGGGAATTTTTTGCTGCTGCAATATGAAGTGGGAGTCTTTTATCCGGGGCAGGGTGATTAATGTCAGCGCCACTGTCAATAAGGGCTATCATGGCCGCTTCATGACCATTTAACATGGCAAGCTGGAGTGGAGTCTCAGGGCGCTCATCTGTTGTGAGAGCATTGACGTTGGCACCATATTTGACAAGACATCTGACAGTCGCCTCATCACCTTTGCCAGCCGCGCAGTGCAGGGCAGTTATCCCGTCTTTGGTACTGGCATTGGCATTGGCCCCGTGTTCAAGCAAACCATTGACAATATCAGACCGACCTTCAGCGGCTGCCACGTGGAGTGGCGTCTTCTCAGGGTACAAACAATGGGTAATTTTCCGTT
>NZ_JAHHPM010000211.1 GCF_024606345.1 Endozoicomonas sp. YOMI1 | reverse complement strand
CTCTAGCTCCTGCATCCATGCAGTCGTGCGGCGTTACAACTCCGGTCACATAGCTTAGGCTATGCTCCCTAGTTGTGCCTTGCATAGTAACTGCCCACTTAGTCAGAAATATACGATTCCATTTGCCCAACTTCTTAGTGGGCTCAGGCATCGCAGCGAATGTGCGAGCTTGAATTGATTCCGGAACCTTGCAATCAAATCATTGTCCTATAAGTCAGGAAATTAAATAGCCTCCGAATTGCTTTGTTTTTTATTAATGAAACAAATGCACCAGATAAACACGGAGGAATGAAAAAACGATTTCCTGTACTAAATACATTACCCGGTCTGGAGGAAACCCAATAATGGATCATATAGCTTCAACGTCTGGTATAAATTCACTATCTTCTTCAGCGCCTTTGAAACATGAAGATTCAAGGGCGGTGAGTATTTGCTCCTCTTGCCAGGATTCTCGTTTTCAGGGCAGGGAGGTCAGTCTGGTGCAAAGACGGTCTGAACATCAGGCGCTTCCAGAAGGTCCCGCACAGTGTCCAGTATGCAAGAAAGCCGTTGGTCCACGAAGCGCCTCTCCTGCTAACCCGGCCAATGAAATTTCCAAACCCCCGAAAAATCGCTGCCGTGACCTTAGACTTGCACTCAGTATGGACGATGGAAAGAGTGCTACAAAAGTTCAGGACTTGATGGATGAAGGTGTCATTTTGCCCCTTAAAGAGCGATCCCGGGCTTTGAAAGAAGCCTTGGGAGTCGACGACAATGGGTCTTTTTTCAGATTTAAAAAAACTCTTGCCCGGCGGATTTTGCCCCAGACTTTTTCACTGGCAACGGGGATGTACCCTGTTATGCCCAGGCATGCCCCCGCTCTATGGCAAATGGATGTCAGCCTCTCGCCGAAAGAACTGCTCCGGGCTCTGACAGTTTTGCAGCGATCAATTGACAGTGATGGCGGCAAAGCAAGTGGCCAGCGCCGTCTGATTCAGGAAGACCATATCAAATTACTGGTTCAGATCGCAGAGACCATGCCCGCTGATAAGTTGTCCAGGATCATGCTATCTAGCTTCAAAACGGAAGGTGAAGTTGGTATCGGATATATCAAGCTCTTGCTGGGAATGGCGTCTAACCCATTAACCCACCGACTGCTTGATGCCGTTTGCGATAATCTGAACCCGGAACAAAAGTCCAT
>NZ_JAHHPM010000210.1 GCF_024606345.1 Endozoicomonas sp. YOMI1 | reverse complement strand
CCACTGGAACCCAGCACATTTCCAAAACGCACCATGGTAAAGCGAGTGATATTGTTAATCACATCACCAGGATGAAACCCAAATAGTTCCGGGTGATACAATTGAAACAACTTCTCCTGACTTAATGCCTGCAGCACCATCTCAGCCAACCGCTTGGAAGCTCCCATGACATTGGTTGGTCTGACCGCTTTATCGGTAGATATCAGTACAAAATTTTTAACACCGGCGATAATAGCCGCCTGGGCTGTGTAAAGTGTACCCAACACATTATTGCGCAACCCCTCTGAGACATTGTGCTGAACAATCGGAACATGCTTATAGGCTGCTGCATGATAAAGCGTCTCGACGCTGTAGCGTCGCATAACATCCAGAATTTCCTGGATTTTCAGGCGCCCACTGGCCAAGTCACTCAAACCTGGCATAGTTTTTATGGGCATTCCCAATAATTCAAGATTGCGAAGAATCTCAGCCCGTCGGCTTCGGCCCAGGGAAGGAATGGCCAGCAAAATTTCTTCTGCCCCGGTATTACGGATAACTTGTTCTATATTGGAAGCTAAGTGATAAATACGCTTCCCCATAATCACGCGGCCTTTCAAAGAATCATTGTCATCCAAAAAACCAACGGGGTGATACTCTCTTGACTTATTAAGGGCTTCCGCCAACTGCACACCCGCCGCACCTGCTCCATAAATGAGTACAGGAATACCGTAAGCTTTATTGACCTGTTTAGGCGAAGTCACCGGTTGTATGGAAAAAATGATTCTAACCACATCCTTCAGTGTGTAACCTCTCAACCACTGCCTGACACCATAGCGGGTCAAGCTGAGGAACAGGCCAGAGAAGCAGCAGTACAATACCGTTACCCCCCGAGGCATATTATTAATCCCCAAGAGGTAAAAAACGGCAATCAACATCAATATTGAGGCGACAGCTGCCTTGAGTATGGTCAACAGCACCTGATGGCTCATATAACGCAGGACAGCAGAATACAGGCCAAACCGTATATAGATTGGTAGCGAAACCACTGGCGCTAAAAATAACAACGTTATGAATAATGGCTGATAATGACCCTGACACTCCCCGCCCTATCGGGCGAGGGTTCTTAGATCGCTCCAAGAACCTTCC
>NZ_JAHHPM010000209.1 GCF_024606345.1 Endozoicomonas sp. YOMI1 | reverse complement strand
TTTTTCATCCCTGAGGGTGGCGCAAAACATTTTCTCGCGCCATGGGCATTTGTGGATGATTAATCTATGAAGCATTGAGCAGTCTCTTATGGAATGAAGGTATTTATTCTCAGTTTTTTAAAATGGTAACTACCAAGGTGCAGGATTTGCATAAAAGTAATCATGGCAAATCAGCTATGATTTATAGCAAATCACAGAGCCACGTGTGTTTTATTCTGTGCCGGAAAAGCAGAGAGTTACATTATCCCTTCAGGTATCTCAGCTTCAGGGATTAAGGGATAACTGGCAACGTTGGGTAGCTGGTAGTGCCACCACTTGGTTATCAGGGGCTTAAAACCGGCGATATTCATCACGCCTGCCAGCATAAGTCGGTTGCGCTGTGCTTCTTCTGAAACCAGATCGTTGCCATGATGAGCCAGCGGACGAAAATCATCAAATTGGCTACCCATGTCAAGCTCTCTGCCAAAACGGTCGGTGATGGTGAGATCCACCGCAACCCCTCTGCAGTGAGGGCAGGGGCCGGATTCCGGGTTACCAACATAGTCAGGGTCAGGCATATGTTTGAATAGGATTTGCTGTGCCGACAATGGGCGAAAGGCATCCCAGATTTTGAGTCGGAGATTCAGTGGTCTGAGCAGCTCAGTCGCTTTCAGCAGGCAAGTCAGAGCGTCAGTATGCAGGTAGCATTGGCTGCTTTTGTAAATGGGTTGGCCGGTAAAGTTGTTGCTACTGGCGTAGACAATATCAAGTTTTACGGGGTGGTGTTTTTCGCAAAGTAAAACCAAGTTGCCATTACTATTTATTGTCGTCACTGGAGTCTCCATACCAAGGCAAATGGCAAGCATAGTCACTATTTCATAGGTTTCCTGTATTTTTAGCGGGATATGGGGAGATGAAATGCATTTAATGGCTTTGATGGGTTCCATTCATCCTGAGCGGAGTCGAAGGGGGGGAAAATCCTTTGGCTCTTCACCGGGCTTGCTGGTTATGGTATCAATCTTGTATCGATTATCTGCTGCCCTGGTCGAAAAAAACTTAAGATATACAAGATCTTCAGGTGGCTTTATGGATGGCGTTTCCAAGGGTGGGAGTAATAGGCCTGTTGATGTTGCCAGTCAGGATAACAAACTGACGGCACCAGGTCAGCAAGTTAGTGGTGTGACGGATTCTGCTGAAAAGGAAAAGGTGTTGCCTGAGTCCGAACTCCATCAGCATGAAACGGGTTTATGGGAAAGAAGCGTATCCCGGACGGATCTGTCTGTGGACTGGTCCAGCGAGGATGAAGACGCTACTGACGATTTCAACGTTGATGAAGGTTTTCCTGATGTTGAACTCCCCGATTTTAGCAGAAGTGCGGATTTTTTTCCTGAGGCAGATGAGGACAGTGAGTCGGACGATATCATTTTTGAAGATGACAGCGGCTCATCCGGAATTGGGAGTGAGCCAGCGACTCCCGGTGAGGACATTGGCGACAATTGGGCGCTGCAGGCCAGCGCTGGAGAAAGATTACACAGGTCAGTCTCTTTGGGTGAAATTCCAGACCAGTCCAACGCTACCGCCAGTAAAATCAGCTGCAGTAATACTGAGCCTTCAGCGTGCCAGACGCTTGTGGTCAGATACTTACCCCAAGCCCCGGCAAAGAAGCCATGGGTAATCCGAAGCCGCAGTATCGATGCCAGTGATGAAGAGGCTAATTCGGTTTATCAGGCCGATCATCAGGAGGCCCTGTTGCTCAGGTCGCTGAGTAGTGATTTTATTATCGGTTTTATCGGTTTTAACGGAACCATTGACACGAAGGACTACACCACGAAGCTGTTTCTCCAGGATGGAGGGCTGAATATGGCCCGGGCGATCACTCTGGTGGCACCGGCTGAACGTGTCCCGACGATAGTTTCCTGGCTGTTTGATTTGGCCCGTGGTCTGGCAGTACTGAAACAGAACCACATTCTGCACCGGGATATCAAACCGGACAATCTGCTGGTTGATATAACTGCGAACCGTCTGCGAATCGCCGATTTTGGTAATGCACACCGGGTGATTGAGCACCGCTTTCCCTCCGATGCATCCGGCTCTGCCCTCTATTCTGCGCCAGAAGTGAGAAACAGCATGCCACAGTATTTCAGTGCTGATATTTACTCCGCTGGCATCTCATTTGTTGAAATTATGATGGATGCAGACTTATTGACCATGCATACCTGGCAGGAATTTCACCAACAGAACTTACTGGTAACTCTTGATGAACCACATTGTCAGCACCGGTCAGCCCCCGTGCTGGCGGAACTGGTCAACGGGATGATTCAACAAGATCCCGATCAGCGCCCCGGGGCGGAAACTATTGTTCGTACGCTGCAGGAACATGGTTTGCAACCATGATGCTGATCGCATCAGAACTGCCAAAGTGAGGAATTGGTATTACGTAAGTGTCGGTGGTAGCTGCTCCGGTTTAATAATTGGGTAGTTTATAGCCTCCGGTAGTTGATAGTGCCACCATTCAGTATCTAAAGGGTCGAAGCCGGCAATATTCATGACGCCTGCCAGAAGTAAACGGTTGCGCTGCGCCTCTGCAGAAATCTGTTCATTGCCATGGTGTGCCAGAGCGCGGAAGTCATCAAACGGGGTTCCCATCTCAAGCTCATGGCCGAAGTGGTCAATAATGGTGAGGTCAATTGCTATCCCGCGGCAGTGGCTGCACAAGCCGGTGTCCGGGTCGGAAACGTAATCAGGGTCAGGGAAAAACCGGAATAATTCTGCCTGAGCCGTTTTTGGCCTGAAAGCATCCCATACTTTCAATTTCAAATTCAGAGGACGCAATAACTCTGAAGCTCGTTTGATTCTTTCTGCGGCCAGTGGGTGAAGATAACAGTCGTGGTTTTTATAAACCGGATGTCCGGTAAAGTTATTGCTGGTCGCATACGCCATTTCGATGTCAATGCCAAACTGTTCTGCAGTAATGAGTTTCAGTTCTGTGGGCGCTTTCATTAAGACGATCTCACGTTTAATAACAGGAGTATTGGCTATGACCAGATAGAGAATATGGATTGTGCTCAGTGTTCCAGGCACCGGCTTGAAACCGCTAAAGCAGGTGGCTTTGGCTGATTATTATTTATCCGAGTTTAGACGATGGGGCAGAAAGGAAGGAGGTGAATAAACCCGGTAACACCTTTGCCAGTGAAACCGGGAAAGAAAAAAAGTAGAGGGTTAACTGCGATCGGCTACAGGTATGTAGTCACGTTTTGTCTCACCGGTGTACAGCTGACGGGGACGCCCGATACGGTAATCGCCGCTGATCATCTCATGCCAGTGAGCAATCCAGCCCGGAGTACGGCCGGTAGCAAAGATTACGGTGAACATCTCTGTTGGAATACCCAGAGCCTTGAGAATAATCCCGGAGTAGAAGTCCACATTGGGGTAGAGCTTCTTCTTGATGAAGTACTCGTCTTCCAGGGCAATTTTCTCCAGACGCTTGGCAATCCGGAACAGAGGGTCATCTTCAAGGCCCAGTTCAGTCAGCACTTCATCGCAGGTTTGCTTCATTACTTTGGCGCGAGGGTCAAAGTTCTTGTAAACCCGGTGTCCAAAGCCCATGAGGCGGAATGGATCATCTTTGTCTTTTGCTTTGGCAATGTACTCATCAATATTGGCTTCATCACCAATCTCGTTCAGCATCACCAGCACGGCTTCATTGGCACCGCCATGAGCAGGCCCCCAGAGCGCGGCGATACCGGCAGCAATACAGGCAAATGGGTTGGCACCGGAAGAGCCTGCGAGGCGAACGGTGGATGTGGAAGCATTCTGTTCATGGTCTGCATGGAGCAGGAAAATGCGATCCATCGCCTTGGCCAGAACAGGCTTGACTTCGTACTCTTCGCAGGGCGTGGCAAACATCATGTGTAGGAAGTTGCCGCCGTAGCTCAGGTCGTTTCGTGGGTAAACAAACGGCTGGCCAATCGAGTATTTGTAGGCCATGGCCGCAAGCGTAGGCATTTTGGAAATCAGGCGGTAGGCACAGATTTCACGATGCAGTTCATTGGTGATGTCCAGTGAGTCGTGATAGAACGCAGACAGGGCTCCGACAACACCGCACATAACCGCCATTGGGTGGGCATCACGACGGAATCCGGAGAACAGATCGCACATCTGTTCATGGAGCATGGTGTGACGCATGATGGTGTTTTCAAACTTTTCCTTTTCCTGGCGGCCAGGAAGGTCTCCGTAAAGCAGCAGGTAACAGGTTTCCAGATAATCAGACTGCTCAGCCAGCTGTTCAATTGGATAACCACGATGCAGAAGAATGCCTTTGTCGCCATCGATGTAAGTAATTTTCGACTCACAGGATGCAGTGGAAACAAACCCCGGATCATAGGTGAACAGACCGTTGGAAGTCAGCCCCCTGACATCAACAACATCAGGCCCGAGAGAGCCTGAATAAATGGGTAACTCCAGAGTCTGGTCCGTGCCGTCAATGGAGAGTAGAGCTTTCTTGTCAGCCATTTATGGCCTCCTGTCATGCCGTTTGGTCTCGTTATAGTTACTTTAGATGGATGCTTTTTAAAAAATGAAGCCGGAAAAATCACAAATAAAGCCGGGAGCCTGTTTAAAAAATATTTGAATTAGTTGTTATTAGGCCCCTATTACGGTTTGACCACTATAGAGACATAAATTTTTTTGTCAAACGAACTGATTATGAATGTAATCCGTAACCAATATATGAAACGCGGCTTGGTGTTTTAGGGGTAAGTGCTTAATAAGGTGAGCAATTGTAATTACCTGTTAGAGTGTATATACTCCGACACGAAGCCGTAAGGGCAGGTTCTTCGGACCTCCGGCTTTAAATTGAGGGGAAATCGTTTATTTCGCATTTAGCGTTTCTCCACTTGCTTGTCGTAGGGTCCAGAGAACCTGGATGTTCTTGCTGATTCTGCTGTGTACGCCACCGAGCGTTGGGGCAAAAGAGTGAATAGCAAAAGACCTGTCAATCTCGATATAACAACAATCAAATTACCCCTGCCTGCATACACTTCGATATTGCACCGCATATCGGGTGTCATCCTGTTTGTTGGTCTGGGTTTTCTTCTGTATGGACTGGATTTGTCGCTTGCTTCCGAGGAGTCATTTGACGCTCTCAAGGCCTTGCTGTCAGCTCCCCTGGCAAAATTCATAATCTGGGGCATTCTGTCTGCCTTGATTTATCATTTTATTGCTGGAGTGAAACATCTGTTGATGGATGTTGATGTGGGTGATGGCAAGGAGTCAGGAAGTCTGGGAGCTATTATAACTCTGGTTCTGTCAATAGTGCTGATTATCCTTGCGGGGGTTTGGGTATGGTAACCAATATCACCAATTTGTCCCGCAGTGGGCTTTATGACTGGATGCTGCAAAGGCTGACAGCTGTGGTTCTTGGTGCCTATTCGGTGTTCCTGCTTGGCTATCTGGTTATCAATCCCGGTCTCCAGTTTGGCCAATGGGCTGAGCTCTTCGATGAAACATGGATGCGGATTTTTACCCTGCTGGCGCTGATTTCTATCCTGGCTCATGCGTGGATCGGTATGTGGACGATTACCACTGACTACTTTAATGATCGAGCTTTTGGCAGAAAGTCCGTTCTCATCCGTTTTCCTTTGCAGATTGTGTGCTTTATTGCTCTGTTCAGTTATGTGATCTGGGGCGTGCAAATTCTTTGGGGGCTTTAATCGATGTCAGCACTTCGTACCCTTACCTATGATGCCATTGTTATAGGTGGTGGGGGAGCAGGCATGCGTGCCGCGCTCCAGCTTACTCAGGCCGGAATTAAAACGGCCTGCGTCAGTAAAGTATTTCCTACCCGTTCTCACACGGTATCTGCCCAGGGCGGTATCACCTGTGCAATTGCCAGCGCAGATCCAAAAGATGACTGGCGCTGGCACATGTTCGATACGGTGAAAGGCTCCGACTATATTGGTGACCAGGATGCTATTGAGTATATGTGCTCGGTGGGTCCGCAGGCGGTTTTCGAGCTGGAACATATGGGCTTGCCATTCTCCCGGACTGAAGAGGGTCGAATTTACCAGCGCCCGTTCGGAGGTCAGTCCAAAGATTTTGGTAAAGGTGGTCAGGCCGCCAGAACCTGTGCAGCGGCAGATCGTACTGGTCACGCACTGCTGCACACGCTGTATCAGGCTAATTTGAAGGGTGGTACCACCTTCCTTAATGAATGGTATGCCGTTGATCTGGTGAAGAATCAGAAAGGTCAGGTTGCCGGTGTTATCGCAATTGATATTGAAAGTGGCGAAACCGTTTATATCAAAGCAAAAGCAACAGTAATGGCCACCGGTGGTGCAGGACGTATTTACGCTTCCACCACCAATGCCCTGATCAATACCGGTGACGGTATCGGTATGGCTTTGCGTGCCGGATATCCAATGCAGGATATGGAGATGTGGCAGTTCCACCCCACTGGCATTCATGGTGCGGGTGTGCTGGTAACAGAGGGTTGTCGGGGTGAAGGTGGTTACCTGATTAACAGTGAAGGTGAACGCTTCATGGAGCGTTATGCGCCAAACGCCAAAGACCTTGCTGGCCGCGATGTTGTTGCCCGCTCTATGGTTATCGAGATTCTTGAAGGACGTGGTTGTGGTCCCAACAAGGATCACGTACTGCTGAAGCTGGATCATCTGGGTGAAGAGACACTGAACCTGCGTCTGCCCGGCATCTGTGAGCTGTCTAGAACCTTTGCTCATGCGGATCCTGTGAAAGTGCCGGTGCCTGTGGTACCCACCTGCCACTACATGATGGGGGGGATTCCAACCAATGTTGGCGGTCAGGCTCTTCGTCAGGATGGGGCAGGTAAAGATGAAGTGATTGAAGGCCTTTATGCCTGTGGTGAGGCGGCCTGTGTTTCTGTACATGGTGCCAACCGTCTGGGTGGTAACTCTCTACTGGATCTGGTGGTCTTTGGTCGCGCCGCAGGCCTGCAGATTGAGAAGAACCTGAAAGAGGGCTTTGATTCTGTGGACGCCTCAGACAGTGATGTGGAAGCAGCCTTGTCCCGACTTGATCGCCTGAACAAATCAAGCAGTGGTGAAAGCGTTGCCAAAGTGCGTGCTGACCTGCAGAACACCATGCAGCTCTATTTTGGTGTGTTTCGTGAAGGTGAGAGCATGCAGAAAGGTCTCAAGTTGCTGGATGAACTGGGTGAACGGCTGGCCAACCTTCATCTGGAGGATAAGAGTCAGGCATTCAACACGGCCAGGGTTGAAGCACTTGAGTTGGAAAATCTGTATCAGGTTGCTTATGCAACGGCCATTTCAGCCGAGGTCAGAACAGAGTCTCGTGGAGCTCATGCCCGTAATGATTTCCAGGAGCGGGATGATGAAAACTGGCTGGCGCACTCGCTTTACTCACCGATTGATAAATCAGTAAGTAAGCGTGCTGTTAATTTTGCCCCGGCAACAATGGAGGCATTTCCTCCCAAGGCAAGAAGCTACTAAGGGAGAGAGGCTTATGAAGGTAAGTATCTATCGCTATAATCCGGAAACCGACAAAAAGCCCTATATGATGGACTTCGATGTCGCTATCCCGGAAGGCCGGGACCTGATGGTTCTGGACGTTCTGAATCTGATTAAAGAGCAGGATCCAACGCTGGTTTACCGACGATCCTGTCGAGAGGGCGTTTGTGGCTCTGACGGCTTGAGTATTGGCGGTACCAATGGCTTGGCCTGTATTACCCCTTTGTCAGAAGCTGTCAGGGGGAATAAGCTGGTGATTCGTCCGCTGCCCGGATTACCGGTGATCAGGGATCTGGTGGTCGATATGAGTCTGTTCTACAAACAGTATGAAAAGATCAAGCCATATCTGATTAATGATACGCCAGCTCCAGCCATAGAACGCCTCCAGTCCCCTGAAGACAGAGAGAAGTTGGACGGGCTTTATGAGTGTATTCTCTGTGCCTGTTGCTCAACAGCTTGTCCTTCCTTCTGGTGGAATCCTGACAAATTTGTTGGTCCTTCCGGCCTGTTGCAAGCTTATCGTTTTCTTGCCGATAGCAGGGATACAGCGACAGAGGAGCGTCTGGCGGAGCTTGATGATCCGTTCAGTGTTTTCCGTTGCCGAGGTATCATGAATTGTGTCAATGTCTGTCCCAAAGGCTTAAACCCAACACGGGCTATTGGTCATATCAGGCAGATGTTGTTTAAGAGTGCAACATAGTATATAAGTGGGTCATTCCAAACTGTTGGTGGTGGTTAATGATAAAAAAGTTGCCCCTGTGAAGTATTTTTCGGGGTTACTTAAGAACCATAGAGCCGCAAAGTTAGCTAAGTTGTGTCAGGAGTGTGCAGGCGGCCTCTGACAATACAAAGCCTGTAATTAAATGTATTTTTAAATGAAAATTGTGCTGCTGCCATCCGGAATTATGGGGCCGCAATAGCTTGAACCAGCAGGGGCGGTCGGAAAACATCCGATCCTATCTGAGGGGGATTGTTCACTGACCAGCTATCGACACCATCAGTGACCTCTGTTTTTCAGCCAGTCAGGGTTGTAAAAGCAGGTTTCCCGGGATAAGCCCCAGACTCACGGGGTAATGAACATGCAAGAAGGTGTAATGCAGCGGATGTGGAGTTCATCCCACATTGCAGGGGGAAATGCTGCATACGTCGAGGATATGTACGAACGCTTTCTGCGCGATCCCAATAGCGTGGAGATGCAGTGGCGTGACTATTTTGAAAAATTGCCCCCGGTTAGTGGTGGCGGAGCGGACGTTCCACATTCTACCATCCAGGAAAATTTCATCCTTATGGCGCGCCAGCGTCAGACTACCCGCCCGCTTCAGATTTCATCGGTTTCCAGTGATCATGAACGCAAGCAGGTTCAGGTCTTGCGCTTGATCAGCGCTTTTCGGATTCGGGGTCATCAGCAGGCTGTTATCGATCCTCTTGGTGTGATGAAACGGGAAGAATTCCCTGATCTATCCCTTGCATACCATGGTCTCAGTGAAGCGGATCTGGATATCGGGTTTCAGACTTCAACGCTGTTTATTGGCAAGGAACACGCTTCTCTCCGGGAAATATACGATGCCTTGAAATCCACCTATTGCCAGTCAATTGGTGTTGAGTATATGCACATTCCCCAGACAGAAGAGCGTCGCTGGTTCCAGAGTCGTATGGAAAGTGTTCGCAGCCGTCCGGAAGTAGGGGTTGAAGCAAAGCTGCACTTGCTGGAGCGATTGACCGCTGCGGAAGGTTTGGAAAAATACCTGGGGACAAAGTATCCCGGAACCAAACGGTTTGGCCTGGAAGGTGGTGAGTCTCTGATCCCCATGCTGGATGAGATTATTCAACGCTCCGGCTCCTATGGTTCTAAGGAGCTGGTGATCGGCATGGCTCACCGTGGCCGCTTGAACGTCCTGGTCAATATTCTGGGTAAGAAGCCTGGTGATCTGTTTGACGAATTTGAAGGCAAGAAGCTGGTTGAGCGGGGCTCCGGTGATGTGAAATACCATCAGGGCTTTTCTTCCAATGTGATGACGCCAGGTGGTGAGGTGCATCTTGCCCTGATGTTTAACCCATCGCACCTGGAAATTGTTACCCCGGTTGTTGAGGGTTCTGTCAGAGCCCGTCAGGACCGCCGTGAGGACTCAGTTGGCAACCAGGTAGTTCCAATTGCCATTCACGGTGATGCCGCTTTTGCGGGGCAGGGGGTTGTGATGGAAACCCTGCAGATGTCCCAGACCCGTGCCTATAAAACCGGTGGAACCATTCATATCATCATTAATAACCAGGTTGGCTTTACCACCAGTTTCCGTGAGGATGCCCGCTCCACGGAATACTGTACCGATGTTGCCAAGATTGTGGGAGCGCCGATCCTTCATGTTAATGGTGATGATCCTGAAGCGGTTCAGTTCGCCACGAAACTGGCCCTTGATTACCGGATGGAGTTCCATAAAGACATTGTTGTTGACCTCGTCTGTTACCGTCGTCGCGGCCACAATGAAGCGGATGAACCGTCCGCCACTCAGCCGATGATGTACAGCAAGATTAAATCCCATATGACTACCCGGGATCTTTATGCCAAGGTTCTGCTGGGCGAAGGTGTGATCAGTGAGGCAGCTGATAAAGAGCTGGTAGAGAGTTTCCGTAATGCCCTCGACAATGGTGAGCATGTGGTCAAGGCTCTGGTTAAAGAGCCTAATAAAGAACTCTTTGTCGACTGGGCTCCCTATCTTGGTCACGAATGGACCGCCCGTCACGATACCCGTGTTGCTGTGGGAACACTGCAGTCATTAGGCCAGAAGCTGTGTGAAATTCCTGAAGGTTTTGTGCCGCAGCGCCAGGTCAGCAAGATCGTTGAGGATCGCCGTAAAATGGCAGCAGGTGCCCTGCCGATTAACTGGGGGTGTGCTGAACTGCTGGCCTATGCGTCACTGTTGATGGAAGGCAGTGAAGTTCGAATTACCGGGCAGGATGTCGGGCGGGGAACATTTTCTCACCGCCATGCGGTGTTCCATAATCAGAAAGATGGCTCGACTCTGGTTAACCTGACCAAACTTTCCCCGGAGCAGCCTCGATTCCAGATATGGGACTCATTCCTGTCCGAGGAAGCGGTTCTGGCTTTTGAGTACGGTTACGCAGCAACGACGCCCAATGCACTGGTTATCTGGGAAGCTCAGTTTGGTGATTTTGCCAACGGTGCCCAGGTGGTTATTGATCAGTTTATTTCCAGTGGCGAGCACAAGTGGGGGCGCCTGTCAGGGCTTACTATGCTGCTGCCCCATGGCTATGAAGGTCAGGGGCCGGAGCACTCATCGGCCAGGCTTGAGCGATTCCTGCAGCTGTGTGCGGAACACAATATTCAGGTTTGCGTTCCAACAACGCCAGCCCAGGTGTTCCACATGTTGAGACGGCAGATGCTTCGTCCGTTGCGTAAACCGTTGGTGGCATTTACCCCCAAGAGCCTGCTCCGTCACAAACAGGCTACCTCCTCTCTGGAAGAGCTGGCAGAGGGTAGTTTCCAGACGATTATCCCTGAGGTTGACGGCCATGAGCCATCAACCATCACCCGGATAATTATGTGCTCGGGCAAGGTTTACTATGACCTGCTGGAAAAGAAGAGAACGGAAGGGCTGAATGATACGGTGATTGTCCGTATCGAACAGCTCTACCCATTCCCTCAGGACGACCTGGATGATCTGATTATCAGCTATCCAAACCTGAAAGATGTGGTCTGGTGTCAGGAAGAGCCAATGAACCAGGGGGCATGGTACTGTAGTCAGCATCATATGCGTCGCTCAGTTGCCGTTCATCCGAATAAAACAATGAGTCTCAAGTACGCAGGGCGCGAAGCATCAGCAGCTCCGGCATGTGGCTATATGTCAACCCATGCCCAGGAGCAGCAGCAGTTGGTAAATGATGCTTTCAGCATTTGAATAATGATAATTTATTGCTCAAGCTGAGCAGTGATATTGGTAAAACGGCCAGCAGGTATTATTTATCGATCTGGCCAGAGCGTTTAACACAGTTTCTGTGAATAACGCTCAAAGGGGCGAAGACGCAAAGGATCAATAATGGCCACAGAAATTAAAGCACCTACCTTTCCTGAATCCGTTGCTGATGGCACCGTCGCAACCTGGCACAAGCAGCCCGGTGAGCAATGCCAACGGGATGAACTGCTGGTTGATATCGAAACCGATAAAGTGGTTCTTGAAGTTGTTGCTCCGGCAGATGGTGTTTTGAGTGAAATTATCAAGCCTGAAGGAGAAGTCGTTCTCAGCAGCGAAGTGGTTGGAATCTTCCAGGAGGGGGCTTCTGCTGGCGCTTCCCCGGCCGCTGCTGAAGCTTTAGCCGCTCCGGCAGCTTCGCCGGCAGCCATTAAGGAAGAACCTATTCTCAATCCTGCAGCACGACGGATGGCCGATGAGAAAGGTCTTGATCCTGCATCCATTACAGGTACCGGTAAAGGTGGTCGTGTAACCAAGGAAGATGTGGTTCGTCATGTTGAAGGTGGTGGTCAGGTGTCACCGGCTCCGGCTGTAGCTGCCGCTCCGGCAGTGTCCACTGTTGCAGCACCAGCACCTCAGGTCGAGGCAACAGCACCGGTGTTTGCCGGTGAGCGTGCAGAAAAACGGGTACCAATGACCCGCCTGCGTGCCAAAGTTGCCGAGCGTCTGGTTCAGGCTCAACAGAATGCAGCCATGTTGACTACCTTCAACGAGATCAACATGAAGCCGGTCATGGAGCTTCGTGCCAAGTACAAAGATGTATTCGAGAAACGTCATGACGTACGACTCGGTTTCATGTCCTTCTTTGTCAAGGCCTGTGTTGAAGCGCTCCGTCGCCATCCGGTGGTCAATGCCTCTATAGATGGTAATGATATTGTCTACCATGGTTACCAGGATGTTGGTGTTGCCGTTTCCAGTGACCGTGGACTGGTTGTGCCAGTACTTCGTAACACTGAAGATATGAGCCTTGCCGATATTGAGGCAAAAATCCGTGAGTTTGGTAAAAAGGCAATGGATGGTAAGCTTGGCATCGATGAAATGACCGGTGGAACGTTCACCATTTCCAATGGCGGTGTATTTGGTTCACTCTTGTCAACCCCCATCCTGAATCCACCTCAGTCAGCGATCCTGGGTATGCATAAAATTCAGGAACGTCCAATGGCGGTTAATGGCAAGGTTGAAATTTTACCAATGATGTATCTTGCCCTGTCCTATGACCACCGGCTGCTGGATGGTAAGGACGCAGTCACCTTTCTCGTGACCATCAAGGAACTGCTGGAAGATCCGGCCAGAATGCTTCTGGACGTTTGATTCCGGATTGTATTGGGCAGCCTTATTTTTTTCTATTAAGCTGTGCTGCCCATTATTGACTTGACCCGTATACCTTGTTTTATAAACCGTTTTTGGAAATAACTTATGGCAAATCAGTTCGACGTGGTAGTTATTGGCGCAGGCCCTGCCGGTTACGTCTGCGCTATTCGCGCAGCCCAGCTGGGGCTGAAAACTGCCTGTATCGAGAAGTGGTCCGATGATAAGGGCAAGGCCAGGCTGGGCGGTACCTGCCTGAATGTTGGCTGTATTCCCTCCAAGGCCCTTCTGGATAGTTCCCACAAATATATCGAAGCCAAGGAAGATTTTGCCAGGCACGGCATTAAGCACAGTGGCGTGGACATCGATGTACCTGCAATGCTTGCCCGTAAGGACAACATTGTGAACCAGCTGACTACCGGTGTTACCGGTCTGTTCAAGGCAAATGGTGTGACCTTGCTGGAAGGTGCCGGTAAAGTAATGTCTGGCAAGCAGGTTGAATTAACCAGGGCGGATGGCTCTGTTGAAGTGGTTGATGCTGCAAACGTGGTGATTGCAACCGGCTCCCGTCCCATTGAAATTCCACCCACACCGCTAACTGAAGGTCTGATTGTTGACTCTACCGGGGCACTTGAGTTTCAGGAAGTTCCGAAGCGTCTTGGGGTTATTGGTGCCGGTGTTATTGGTCTGGAACTGGGCTCTGTCTGGGGAAGGCTGGGCTCTGAAGTGGTTGTCCTTGAAGCCCAGGATACATTCCTGGCCTCGGCTGACCATCAAATCGCGAAAGAAACCCAGAAAATATTCAGGAAGCAGGGTCTTGATATTCGCCTCGGTGCACGGGTTACCGGTTCTGAAGTTAAGGGTGACGAAGTTGAGGTTACCTATCAGGATGCCAATGGTGATGAGCAGAAGCTGACCTTTGATAAGTTGATTGTTGCTGTTGGTCGTCGTCCCTATACAGAAAACCTGTTGGCCACTGACTCCGGTGTCAATCTGGATGAGCGTGGTTTCATTTTCGTTGATGATTACTGTGTAACCGACGTTCCCGGCGTTTATGCTGTTGGGGACGTGGTTCGGGGCCCGATGCTTGCTCATAAAGGCAGTGAAGAAGGCATTATGGTGGCGGAAATCATTGCTGGTCAGAAAGCACAGATGAACTATGACCTGATTCCTTCGGTTATTTATACTCACCCTGAAGTGGCATGGGTTGGTAAAACGGAAGAAGAAGTCAAGGCCAGTGGTGAAGAGTTCAAAGTGGGTACCTTCCCGTTTGCTGCCAGTGGTCGTGCACTGGCGGCCAATGATACCCATGGCATGGTCAAGGTGATTGCTGACAAGGTAACTGACCGTATTCTTGGCGTTCATGTTGTGGGTCCAAGTGCGGCTGAGCTGGTGCAGCAGGGGGTTATTGCCATGGAGTTCGCTGCCAGCAGTGAAGATCTTGCGCTGACCATTTTCTCACACCCAACCTTGAGTGAAGCACTGCACGAGGCGGTTCTGGCTGTTGATGGCCACGCCATCCATATTGCCAATCGCAAGCGTCGTTAAATGTATCTTAAGGGGAGCGGTCAGGGTCGACTTGCTCCTTTCTTCATAGAGAATATCCAGGGATATGGTTTGACGAGTAACTTAAAAACAACGCTCAAATAAAAAAGAGGGCCGCGTCAGAATGAATCTTCATGAATATCAGGGCAAACAACTCTTTGCCAAATACGGGCTGCCCGTATCTCAGGGCGTCGCTGCGGATACTCCAGAGCAGGCCGCTGCCGCTGCCGATGAAATCGGTGGCAATCAGTGGGTGGTTAAGGCCCAGGTTCATGCCGGTGGTCGTGGTAAGGCGGGTGGTGTTAAATTGGTCACCAGCAAGGATGAAATCCGCGCGTTCGCAGAGCAGTGGTTAGGTAAAAACCTGGTCACTTATCAGACCGATGAAAATGGCCAGCCAGTCAGCAAGATATTGGTTGAAAGCTGTACTGATATTGATCAAGAGCTTTATCTTGGCGCCGTTGTCGATCGCGCAACCCGTCGCATTGTGTTTATGGCCTCCACTGAAGGTGGTGTTGAAATTGAGAAGGTGGCGGAAGAAACGCCGGAAAAAATCCTCAAGGCGACCATTGATCCTTTGACCGGTGCCCAGCCTTATCAGGCCCGTGAACTGGCCTTCAAACTGGGTCTGGAAGGAAAGCAGATCAAGCAGTTTAGCCAGATTTTCCTTGGTTTGGCGAAACTCTTCCAGGAGTGCGACCTTGCCTTGCTGGAGATCAACCCGCTGGTTATCACTAAAGAGGGTAACTTGCACTGTCTGGACGCGAAAATCAACATTGATAGCAACGCCCTGTACCGTCAGCCACAGTTGAAAGCCATGCATGACCCGTCTCAGGAAGATGCCCGTGAAGCCCATGCCGCAGAGTGGGAGCTGAACTACGTCGCACTGGATGGCAACATTGGCTGTATGGTTAATGGTGCAGGCCTTGCCATGGGTACTATGGATATTGTCAAGCTGCATGGTGGTGCTCCTGCCAACTTCCTGGATGTTGGTGGTGGTGCAACCAAAGAGCGTGTGACCGAAGCATTCAAGATCATTCTTTCTGATGACAGTGTGAAAGCCGTTCTGGTCAATATCTTTGGTGGTATTGTCCGCTGTGACCTGATCGCTGAAGGTATTATCGGTGCGGTTAAAGAAGTCGGCGTTGAAGTCCCTGTCGTGGTGCGCCTGGAAGGCAACAATGCTGATCTGGGTGCGCAGACCCTTGCCAATAGTGGACTTGATATCATCGCGGCCAACAGTTTGACCGAGGCTGCCCAACAGGTAGTTAAGGCAGCGGGGAACCAGTAATGAGCATTTTAATTAATAAAGACACTAAAGTTATCTGCCAGGGGTTCACCGGTGCCCAGGGTACTTTTCATTCCGAACAGGCCATTGCTTACGGTACCCGGATGGTGGGTGGTGTAACACCCGGCAAAGGTGGTCAGACTCACCTGGGCCTGCCAGTCTTTAATACGGTGGCTGAAGCGGTTGATCAGACCGGTGCAGAAGCCTCGGTTATCTACGTTCCTGCTCCTTTTTGTAAGGATTCCATCCTTGAAGCCGCTTATGCTGGCATCAAGTTGATCGTCTGCATCACTGAAGGTATTCCTACGCTGGATATGCTGGAATGCAAGGTCAAGTGTGATGAGTTGGGTGTTCGTCTTATCGGTCCAAATTGTCCGGGTGTCATCACCCCGGCTGAGTGCAAGATCGGTATTATGCCCGGTCACATCCATCTGCCGGGCAAGGTGGGTATTGTTTCCCGTTCCGGCACACTGACCTATGAAGCGGTTAAACAGACCACCGATTATGGCTTTGGCCAGTCTACCTGTGTTGGTATTGGTGGTGACCCCATTCCAGGTTCTAACTTTATCGATATTCTGGAACTCTTCCAGAATGATGATAAGACCGAAGCCATTGTGATGATTGGTGAAATCGGTGGTTCTGCCGAAGAAGAAGCGGCTGCTTATATCAAGGAGCATGTAACCAAACCCGTCGTCTCTTACATTGCCGGTGTAACAGCGCCTCCGGGCAAGCGTATGGGCCATGCCGGTGCGATTATTGCCGGTGGTAAGGGGACTGCCGATGAGAAATTCGCGGCACTGGAATCTGCTGGTGTCAAGACGGTTCGAAGCCTGGCGGATATCGGTGAAGCTCTGAAAGAAGTGACCGGTTGGTAAAACAACCGGTTCAGGTAACACTAAAAAAGGCCGGATTTATATCCGGCCTTTTTGTGATTGAAAATACTGAATCAGTGGTCAGGCTGCGTAAGCATCTTCAAGGATTTCACGGGAAGTATTGAGATCCTGGTCACCGGTCTCTGACAGAGCCGTCATGCCATGGGCCTCCAGAGCTTTGATCACGCTCTCAATCTGGTTGTGCTCAACACCATACTGTGACAGTCGTGTTTTCACACCCAGTGATTCAAAGAAATCGCGGGTTTTCTCAATAGCGAGATCAACCTTTTCATCGTCGCTACCTTCTCTGATATCCCAAACGCGTTCTGCGTACTGCACCAATTTTGCCCGTTTCTGATCTTTGCGCAGCTTCCACAGGGATGGCAGAACCACCGCCAGACTCTGGGCGTGGTCCATGCCAAACAGGTCAGTCAGCTCGTGGCCAATCATATGGGTGCTCCAGTCCTGAGGAACGCCGACACCAATGTAACCATTCAGTGCAGAAGTGGCACTCCACATCAGGTTGGCACGAGCATCGTAGTTTTCTGGCTCAGCCAGTGTTACCGGGCCAACTTCAATCAGCGTTTTCAGAATACCTTCCGCCATACGATCCTGAATCTGGGCGTCAACAGGGTAGGTAGCATACTGTTCAAGCACATGAACGAACGCATCAACTATGCCATTAGCGATTTGAACCGGTGGCAGGGTGAAGGTCAGTGATGGATCCAGAATGGAAAACTGAGGGTAGAGCAGTGGACTCATAACCGGCAGTTTGCCAATGTCGTGAGAAATAACGGCAGCCATGTTCATCTCGGATCCCGTGGCAGGTAGGGTCGCAACCGTAGCCAGTGGAATGGCAGTGGTGATCGGTACACCGGCAAAACCTGCCTTGAGCAGATCCACCTCGTCACCTTCATAAGGTGCCGCTGCGGCAACAAACTTGGTGCCATCCATGACAGAGCCGCCACCAACTGCCAGCAGGAAGTCGATATTTTCAGCACGGACGATTTCAACAGCTTTCATCAGGGTGTTGAATGTCGGGTTTGGCTCGATACCGCTGAACTCAAAGACTTCACGGTTACCTAACCCGGCCAGCACCTTTTCCAGGGTGCCGAATTTCTTAACACTGCCACCGCCGTATAGGATCAGTACTTTGGCATTAGCCGGTATCAGTTGATCCAGTTCCTGCAGACGGTCTTGGCCAAACACAATGTGTGTTGGGTTTTGATAATTAAAATTCATCATAGCGATTCTTCCTTATGAATGGTTAGGGATAGATTATCGTTTTTGTGCAGAAATAGAATGTTCATAACTGGCAAAGTCATGCCTAAAACGATCAGTGGTGGTTTTTTTATGTATTGGGTGAAGCTATGCTGTGCCGTAGTGAATTACCGATGAGAAGATAAAATATGACGCCATTAGCCCAGACCCTTTCTCTTTTGGCCAAAGAAGAGTGCTATAACAAAACCCATATTCCCGGCGTTGGCGTTTTTAAAGCCAGCGAATCCAGAGAGCGTGAGCCACTTTGCTACAGCCAGGGTATTTTTATTGTTGCCCAGAGTGCAAAACGGATTTACCTGGAGCAGCAGGCTTATGACTATAATCCAGATAACTATCTGGTACTGACCTTGCCTATTCCTGCGGAATGCGAAACCAGTATCGTGGATGATAAACCGTTGTTATCCATGCTGGTAGATATTGATATCAGCCTTTTGCATCCGCTGGTGCGGTTGTTCGACCAACATCAACAGGCGACAGACTCCAATCGTAATTTCCGGTATATGACATCATCGTCGTCTATTCAGTACTTGAAGAAACTGCGCCTGAGTCGGGCCAGAGAGTTGTTACAGGATCATGGGGTCAGAGTAAAGCAGGCAGCTGCGGAGGTTGGCTATGAGAGCCCAACGCAATTCAGCAGGGAATTTAAGCGTTACTTTGGGTTAACGCCTCAAGCATGTGCTGCAGCCTGATTTTTTATACGGTGATAGGGCTGATTATTAGCAATCGTTGTGAAATTTCCTTATCCTCCCGCTTTTTTCTCAGGAGCCTGCCAGTGGATGCACTTGATCTGAATCCGGACAAATATCGACTTGCCAGAGCTCTACGCCCTTTCTCTTATTCCGTCGCCCTTGTAACCTGCGGCCTTGGCGTGGTATTGGCTTATCAGCAGGGTGTCGGTGATTGGCGCAGAGCGCTTCTGGTTATGTTGTCTGGCGTATTACTTCAGGCTGCCAGCAATCTTGCCAATGATCATGCTGATCTGGTGTTGTGGAAAAAACGTTCTGGAGAGCTGGCAAGGCAGGTGGTTAAGCAGATCCATCGAAACTTTATCCTGGCGGGTGTTTGTGCCCTGATTGCCTGCATGATGGGACTGTTGTTGGTGACCGATGTTGGCTGGCCGTTATTGTTGGTTGGTGTTTTTGGCGTTGTCGGTGGTTATTTTTATACCGGTGAACCCATTGTCTACAAACATCGCGGCTGGGGGGTGCCTGCAGTATTTCTATTCACTGGCGTGCTGATGGTCAGTGGCGCCTTTTATGCCGTTGGGGGTTACTGGAATAATAAAGTGGTCTGGATATCCATTCCGGTGAGTTTGCTGGCTTCTGCGCTGTTGCTGTCCAATGAGATCCGGGATTACCTGGATGATATCAGTCACAATATTCGCACGTTAACCGTTCGTATGGGATTGGTTCAAGCGAAATGCCTTTATGCTGTGCTTTTGCTGGCAGGGTTTCCTGTCAGTTTTATGTTGTACAATTTGGGCGAGCTGGATAACCCTCTTTATCTGCTAATAGCGCTTCCTTTTGCCATTGCGCCTCTCAAACTGCTGGCCAACCATTCCGGTGATGCTGAGATGCTTCGCTTGCCTCCTCTGACGGGACGTTTTTTTATCATCTTTGGCCTGGGCTTTATTCTCTCGATTGTTTTTTAGGGAAAGGGAGTAGGGGGCTTTGAAATACAAAACACCCGATGCGATTCATCGGGTATCTTAATCAACGGTGTGAACCGGCTTTAGTCTGGGCGCAAGCATCAGTCCTTGTTTCTAAGGTCATAGGTTTCTGCATCAAATAACTCCTCGGGTCGGTTCGGGAGGTTAATAGCCCTTCTGGCGTTGCCATTACCGATAAGCTTCAGTTTGGTGAATCGATCCCGGGTCGCTTTTACCAGTGTTTCCGAGTTACGCATGATGGTAGGGCGGATAAACAACATCAGGTTCTTTTTTTCATCGCCGCTCTGATTGTAACGGAAGAGGTTGCCCAAAATCGGTATGCTCCCAAGCAGTGGTACTTTTTTCCTGCTTTTGGATTTGATGTCTTCAATCAGTCCACCAATAACGACGGTCTGACCATCGTCCACCAGTACCGCGGTCTTCAGGGAGCGGGTATTGAACAGCAAGTCATTGCTATCCGATCCAAGTAGTTGTTTGGTGGTGCCCACATCCAGTGAAGAAACCTCTTGCTCCAGCATCAGTCTCAGACTGTTGCCTTCGTTGATATGGGGCGTGATCTTGAGTTTTAAACCCACATCCTTGCGCTCAGTGGTGGTAAAAGGGTTATTACTATTGCCACTGGATGACGTCTGGTATGAGCCGGTTTTTATGGGAATATTTTTTCCGATAATCAGCTCTGCCTCCTCATTATCCAGGGTCAGCATACTGGGGGTAGACAGTATATTGTTATTGGACTTTGAGCTTAACGCACTGACCAGAACACCGAAGTTATCAGCACGCAGCGCCAGGGATCCGAGGGCAATACCGGCGTTATCGAGAATATGCCCGGTTATGCTGCTTTTAATACTGTTACTTGAATCGGAGCTGGTTGATGTACCACGGATCGTGTCAGTCCCATCAATGCCCCACTGAATACCTAAGGCATCATTAATGCCACCGGACACTTCAACAATGACGGCCTCCAGCAACACCTGGGCCCTGGGAACATCAAGCTGCCTGACAATTTTCTCCATTTCCTGAAGGGTTTCCGGGTCGGCAATCATAACCAGGGCATTCTGGGTTTCATCCGCTTTGACAAAAGCTGTTGCTGCTGCGGACTTGCTTTTAGCGCCAGACTTGGTGGAGGCTTGGGAAGAGGACTGATTTGATGAGTTACCAGAAGAGGCTGAGCCTGATGTAACCGGTGACGATGGAGTTGCAGCGGTTCTCTTTCCCTGGCTGTCCTGAATAATGCCTGATGCTTCCGAAAGAATTTCAGCAATGTTTCTGGCATCAGCAAAACTCAGGAACATGACTTTGGTGGTTGATTTTCGAATACCTTCCTTATCAAGGGTGTCAGCCAGTTTTCTGACCCGTGCCCGTTTGCTGGCATTGCCCTTAACCACCAGACGATTGCTTCGCTCATCGGCGATCACCTGAAGCCCGCTGGGTAGCTGTCCCTTGCCGGTGACCAGGGTATCAGAGATTATTTTTGAGACATCGCCGACCCAGGCATGTTTAAGCTGGATAACTTCATAGTCGTTATTGCCCGCATCATCCAACTCCCGTATCAGTTTGGTGATGCGCTCAACATTATCGGCAAGGTCACTGATGATGACCGCATTACTGGAAGCCGATGCTGCAGCATGTCCATATTGGGCAATCAATGGGCGAATGATCGGGATGACTTCAACAGCGGATACGCTGTGCAGGTCAACAACCCTGGTGGTCATTACGCCATCAATGGGCTTTTGAGTGTCTCCGGGGCTGCTGGTTTTTGCCGTGGTTGTGGGGACAACATTAATAATATGGCCATCGGCTTTGGGAATGACGGTATAACCATTAGCGGACAGGACTTCCAGGAAAACATCGTAGACTTCATCCCGGGTCAATGGCTTACTGGAAATGACGGTAACGGTATTGCCACCTTTAATCCGTGGATCGATAACAAATGTCTCTCCGGTTATTCTGGCAACCTGGGTGATAAATTCACGAATATCGGCATTCTGCTGATTCAGTGTCCAGAGCTTATCATCGGGCACCGGTACGGTGTTATTGGCAGCAGGCTGTAAACCGGTATTTACCTTGCTGGCAAACAGCGGTGTGACGGCCAGCAGCAGCAGCAGAGGAATGGATCTGGTTAACTTTTTGTTATGCGAGTGTGGTAAAAGTGGTAAAAAGAGTAGCTCTCTGGTGTTCATGATATGACCATTAACTCAGCAGTTTGTCATTGTTGTCATTACAGTTCCTGACTGGCTTCCTGCAGCTTCTCCCTGAGGTCCTGCATTCGCTGTTCAAGAGACATATCATCCGGATAATCATGGTTGCCCGGACGCTGTTCCATTGATTCGGGGATGTCTTCCGCCACAGGCCTGAATTCCTGAAAGGCTCTGGAATCTCTGGCTGTTTCTGGAAAGTATAGTTTTTCAAGCTGGTTACCCCGTTTAATGACAATGTGATCGGAATAAACCTGATTCAAAATGGCGCCTCCGGGAAGTGCGTCACCAATTTCATATAACTTGTCCTGGTTGGCGATTTGAATAATTGCACTTGCGTACTTTTTGTTTTCAATACCTGAGAGTGCCCCTCTGAGAATCAGGTTCATTTTTGTTATCGGGATCTCTTTATCGTTTTGAGTTATTTCCTGATGATCACTAAAGCCAAAAATCAACTCAAATTCTTCATGTTTAACGGTTGAGAAATTTTTTGAAACGATAGTTTTGTTATCATCGTTTTTTTTCAAGGGTTGGCTGCTGACGATCTGATAAAAGTTAAATGTTTGAAAACTCAGGCTGAGGACCATGACGATGAAAATAATCAGAATCATAAGGTTCCGGTTATTTTTATGCCCCCATTGCAGAAATGTGGTGAAAACCACTGGTTTCATGGTCATATCTTCTTAAGTTAACGAATAGGCTATTCTTTATTCTAAATAAAAGCATAAGAGTCTTGTTTTTTAAAGAAATAAGTTTTTTCAAAAAGGAAAGGAGTAACCGGAAATGACAGGTGCTTCCCTTTTGATTTAAGGAGTTAATGATATTGGCTACACTGCTGACCGCTGGCTATGCCCCTGATGACGATGCTGAAAGTGAAGCCAGCGTTTTACCAAGACTGCCTTTTAGTTTTGCCAAAAGGCATGGCGTTGTGCTCATTGAGAATGATAAAAGGGTTGCCACACTCTATTTTCATAACACACCACCGGCTGACCTGATTGCTGAAATCAGTCGCTTTTCAGGTGTTTTTCCTGCCTATGAGCGGGTCGATGCCGAAAAACTGTCAGAGGTGCTGGCTCACTGCTATCACAATGACAGTTCAGAGGCATTGCAGGATGCGGCTGGCATCAGTGATCACCCGGACCTGACCAGTTTGGCGGATGCTGTTCCGATCACGGAAGACCTGCTTGAGCAAAGCGACGATGCTCCGGTTATCCGTTTAATCAATGCGTTGCTGACAGAAGCTATCAAGGAAGGTGCTTCCGATGTGCATATTGAAACCTTTGAGTCGACACTCGTGGTTCGGCTTCGGGTGGATGGTGTTTTAAGGGAAGTACTGTCACTGAAGAGAACCATTGCTTCTTTACTGGTTTCCCGCATCAAGGTAATGGCGCGGCTGGATATTGCCGAGAAACGGGTACCCCAGGATGGCCGAATTTCGCTGAGGGTTGCCGGCAAGGAAGTGGATGTCCGGGTTTCCACGCTGCCTTCGAGTAATGGCGAGCGGGTTGTACTGCGGCTTTTGGACAAAGCGGCAGGCCGTCTTGAACTCAGGCATCTTGGCATGACGGAGCGGAACCGTTCACTGATCGAAGGTCTGCTGAATAAGCCTTATGGCATCATACTGGTGACGGGGCCAACAGGATCCGGCAAGACAACTTCTCTATATGCCAGTCTTACCCTTCTGAATGACCAGACTCGAAACATTCTCACTGTGGAAGATCCCATTGAGTATCACCTGGAAGGGATTGGCCAGACTCAGGTAAACACAAAAGTCGATATGACGTTTGCCCGGGGATTAAGAGCTATTCTAAGACAGGACCCTGATGTGGTGATGGTCGGAGAGATCCGTGACCGGGAAACCGCTGAAATAGCGGTACAGGCAAGTTTGACCGGGCACCTGGTGCTTTCCACGCTGCATACCAATACGGCTGTTGGTGCCCTGACCCGTCTCCAGGACATGGGCATTGAACCTTTTCTGATGTCCTCCAGTCTACTTGGGGTGATTGCCCAACGTCTGGTCAGGGTGCTCTGCAGTGACTGTAAAGTGCCATACAGCCCTGATGATGCCGAATGCCAGCAGTTAGGCATTGATGATGCTGATGGAGTAACGCTGTATCACGCTGAAGGGTGTAAGGCCTGTAATTTCAGTGGCTATCGAGGCCGTACCGGAATTTATGAAGTTGTTGTTATTAATGAGCAGGTTCGGCGAATGATCCATGGGCTCAAAGGGGAGCAGGAGATTACTGACTGTGTTCGTGAGTCCAGTCCCGGCATACGTGAAGATGGCAGCAGAAAAGTTCTGGAAGGGGTAACAACACTTGAAGAGGTACTTCGGGTTACCCAGAAAGACTGATTAGTGCCAGAGAGGCTGCTTTTTATTGTGAACATACCATCGACTTACAGGGCATCATTTCCATTAATGTGGGCGAACGAAATTTTCTGCTCATGGCTGCTGCAGGAAAAGGCTCAGGATTATGGCCGCGTTTGAATATATAGCCCTGGATCATCAGGGTAAACAGCATAAAGGTACCCTGGAAGCGGACAGTGGTCGTCAGGTTCGCCAGATGCTGCGGGATAAACAGTGGACGCCTCTGTCAGTTAATACACTTGCCGATCGCAAACAGCAGGGAGAGGAAGAAAGAAGTTTCTTTCTGCGCCGGGGAATTTCAGCTATTGAGCTGGCTACGGTGACCCGGCAGCTGGCTACGCTGATCCAGGCGGCAATGCCTATAGAGGAAGCGCTGAATGGTGTGGCAGCCCAGCAGGAAAAACGGCGAATAAAAAATATACTGCTGGCCGTTCGTTCACGGGTGCTTGAAGGCTATACCCTGGCCAAAAGCCTGGAAGCATTCCCGGAAGTATTCCCCCAGATGTATCGGGCTACTGTTGCGGCAGGGGAGCATGCCGGTTATCTCGACCGTGTTCTCAATCGTCTGGCCGACTACACTGAGGCCAGAATGCGTTCTGGCCAGAAAATACAGCAGGCGCTGGTTTATCCAATCATTCTGATGTTGGCTTCCATTGGGATTGTCAGCTTCCTGCTGGGATTTGTGGTACCGGATGTTATTAAGGTCTTTCTTGATTCCGGTCAGGAGCTGCCATTAATCACCGAACTATTGATTAATGCCAGTGAGGGATTTCAGACATGGTGGCCTTTGATCTTTGGTGTAATTGCCGCAGCTATTGTGGTTGTCCAGCATTTACTGAAAAAGCCGTCCATACGGCTTTCCTGGCATCGAATTCTGTTGAAGTTGCCTTTGGTTGGGCGATTTGTCCGTACGGCCAATGCCGCCCGCTTTGCCAGCACATTGAGCATGTTAACCCGCAGTGGGGTTTCGCTGGTAGAGGCCCTGATGATTGCTGCTCAGGTGGTTAATAACGATGCCATCAAAAATGCCGTTCAGGATGTTGCCAGGCGAGTCAGTGAAGGAGCCAGTCTCAACAGGGCGCTGACAGAAACGGGTTACTTTCCACCCCTGATGCTCCACATGATAGCCAGTGGCGAGGCAACCGGAGAGCTGGATCAGATGCTTGAGCGAACCGCACAGAATCAGCAGATGGAGCTGGAAGGGCGAATAACCGTCATGCTTGGACTGTTTGAGCCTTTGATGCTGGTTTTGATGGGGGGAGTGGTCATGATGATTGTCCTGGCCATCCTGTTGCCGATACTCAACATGAACCAGCTGTTGAATTGATGTGACAGCCCTGGGCGATCGACAGCCCTGAGCTGAGTGAAACGGAGTTGAACCGTCCTGGGTGAAAATGCTGAACGGCCTATTCACAGAAAATCGAGGTCAACCAACATGATAAAAAACTGGCTCAGAAGAAGAGAGCATAATGCAGCGAATTCAGTGCAAGCTGAACAGGGCTTTACACTGATTGAGATTATGGTGGTGGTGGTCATTCTGGGGATCCTTGCTGCTATGGTGGTTCCCAAAATACTTTCCCGGCCTGATCAGGCAAAGGTAACCGTTGCCCATGCTGATATTGAAGCGATTTCTCAGGCACTGGAGCTCTTCAGGCTTGATAATGGTTTTTATCCCACTCTGGACCAAGGGCTTGAAGCACTGATTCAGAAACCATCTTCTCCACCAGAGCCGAGAAACTGGAATCCTGAAGGGTACTTAAAAAAAGTGCCATTGGATCCATGGGGAAATCCCTACATGTATTTACAACCCGGTAATCACGGCAAGTATGATCTTTATTCCTTCGGAGCTAATGGCCGTGAAGGGGGAGAAGGCCTGGATGCTGATATCGGTAACTGGGATAACTAGTCAGCTTTTTTGGCAGGCAGGACAAGGAAATGGCATCACCTCAACAGCGAGGATTTACCCTGATCGAAATGCTGGTGGTGGTGGTTATCATTGGTGTTCTTCTGGGTATTACCCTGCTAAGCCCGATAACCGGCAGCATTCACAAGGTGGTTCAGAAAGAAGCGACACGATTGCAGGCATTATTTACCCAGGTTCGTGACAAAGCGCTGCTGGAAAATATTCACTACGGCTTCTCAATTGATAATGAGGGGTATTACCGCTGGTGGGTATTACCGGCAGATAGTCAGGAATGGGCTGAGCTGGAGCAGTCCCCTTTTCAGCCAAGATTGCTGCCAGACACATTAAGCCTGAGCCTGGAGTCAAGTGAGAATTCCTCGTCTTTTGACCTGGATGAACAGTATCCATCCGTTGTTTTCTATTCAGACTACCAGGTAACCCCGTTCAGGCTAAGCATTGTTCCGGTTGCAAACAGCAAACAGTCACTCCATCTGATCACAGATGGATTGTCAGATATTGATCGGGTCAGGGAGTGATGCGCGTTGCTATGAGCTATTGGGTTTTCAGGCTAAACCGGCTATTTCTGCGAAACAGAAACCTGAATCGCTGTCATGGTTTTACCTTGCTGGAAGTTATGGTTGCCCTGGCCGTATTTGCCCTGGCTGCTTCTATGCTGATTCTTTCTGATGGCAACAGTATTCGCCAGACCCGGTATCAGAAGGAAAAAATACTGGCTTCACAGATTGCCGACCACTACCTCAATACGCTTCATGCTGAGGGGCGCTGGAGTGGTCCGGCAGTGAGACCCCAAATTGAAAGCTATGCCGGTTATCAGTGGTATGTTCGGGAAACATCTGCATCCACCGGGTCACCTGATTTCAGAAAGGTGCAGGTCGAAGTATTTATCGGTGAGTCTGAACCAGAAAAAGATGCTGTTCCCCTGGCAAGGTTGTCTACCTGGCTGAGGAGGCCCCGGCAATAATGTTCTGTAAAGAATTTCTTGTTGCCGGAGGCTTGCTCTGGAATCAGGTCCGAATATTAACGGGACTGGTTAAGATCGTGTCCCGCTACCTGTTGCCCGCTAACCGTAAAAAATGGGCGTGCTGGTGCTTTGTCGTGCAGCGGGCAGCGGGCAGCGGGCAGCGTCTGTCAGTCATTCCCAATGGTTTTACCCTTCTTGAGTTAATGGTTGCTATCGTACTGTTCAGTATGATCAGTACGGCAGCCTATAAGCTGTTTATATCAGTAACCCGTGCGCAGGAAGCAACGCAGTTGGTGCTGGATGATCTGGATAAATTACAACGGGCTGAAATTGTCCTGGAAAAAGACTTGTTTCAAATGACCCGAAGACCTGTCAGGGATGAAAGAGGCTTGCAACAGCCTGCACTGAAAGCTCCGGGTCCGGGCGGGACATTAATGGAGTTTACCCGTTCAGGATGGCAAAACCCCCTTAAGGCACCACGAAGTACACTGCTGCGCGTGGCTTATGCAGTGGAGGGCAATCAGTTAATCCGTTATTACTGGCCCACGTTGGACAGGGCACCGGAATCTACTCGTATTCGTCAGGTTGTGATGTCGGGTGTAAACAGCATGAAAGTACGATTCCGCAATGATCACAAGGAATGGATAAGCAGCTGGCCTCCAAAACAGAACCTGCAGTCAGCTACTTCCGTTGGGCGCGAAGATCAAGTGCCGACTGCCGTGGAGTTGACCATTGTTCATGAGGCGATGGGATCCATGGTCACCGTGGTTCCGCTGATAACGTACAAACCCGCTCAGGGGAATAAAGAGGGGGACCCATCTCAGGAGAATATGAATAACGCGCCGAATAATATACGGCCATATCCCAGAGCCAGAACCGGAACCGGAGATAGTATCAATGGCTATTGAAAACTTTCAGCCAGTTCTGGCACCGGCCGGTAAATTCCCGTCATGTCATCAATCAGGGATTGCTCTGATTTATGTACTGTTGATTTTTTTGCTGATCACAACGGTCGCTTCTGAAATCGTCATGAATCTCTGGCTGCATACTGAGAAGAATGCCAGATATCTGGAAAGAACACAGGCAAAACACTATGCGCTGGGCGCTGAACAGTATGTCGCATGGCTGTTAGAAAAAGATTTTCAACAGGACAAAAAGAATAACCGAATGGTGGATCATGAAAATGAGCAGTGGAATGTAGAAACCATCAATTATGACGTTGACCAAGGCGTTATTGAGTTACAGATTCAGGATGAGCAGAGCCGGTTTAATTTGAACTGGCTTGCTGATGACAATAGGCCCTCAGGTGAGCAGCGGGCTGAAAAAGGTGGTTCACCTGGTGTGCAAATGTTTGAGAATCTGTTGTCAGCTCAATCCATGGACCCTCAACTGGCTGAAAAAATAGCTCGCTGGATGAGTAAAGAGCAGAAAAGCGTATCACAGGGAACGGAAGATCAGGTCTATCTATCGCTTACTCCCCCAAGACGAACCGGACAAACTGAAATGACGTCAGTCTCAGAATTGATGTTAATTGATGGTTTTAATAACGAGGAAGTTGAAAAACTGTTGCCATATATTACGGTTATACCCAGATCATCAAAAATGAATATGAACACAGCCCTGCCAGAGGTTATCCGCTCCTTAAACAAGAATATCTCCGAAGGGGATGCCTTAATGATTATTAACCGCCGGGGCGATGCCGGGTTATCCAATATTGAAGAATTGAATCAGCTTGTCGCTCTATCTGGAAAGGCCGGGATCTTTAATGAGAGAAATCAAAATGAACGGGTGGTGTTTGGCAGTCAGTATTTCAGTGCCCGGATTAAGGCAACCTATAGAGAGACCACCTTTTACTTAAAAACGATTTTTTACCGAAGCAGTGAGGGGCATGTGCAGGTTGTCGGGAGAGAAATCGGGCCGAATCAATATTGGGCTCCTGCCAATCAAGCAGATTCAACAGGGAACCCGGGATTTAAATAATGAAAAAAATACTATTGGTTCGCATTCCTGCGCCAGTCAGCTCTGTTGATGCCAATACCGTTGTCCAGTGGGGAAAGTTCGTATCGGCAGGTTCACTGCCCGGAGAACTCCATCTGACAGCGATTGATCAGCTCAGAGCAGCATGGTGTGCTGTCGAGCCTGAAGATCGAAAGGACGTTGACCGTCTTCCGGATGAGGTGATTCTGCTCCTGGGGGGATCGCTTTGTTTATATAAACACCTGACGATTAATGCTGGCCAGAAAAAGCATCTGGCAACAGCACTCCCTTATCTGGTGGAGGAGCATCTGGCCCAGGATATTGAAACCATGCATATTGTTAATGGTTTTCCTGACAGGGACTTGCAGGTTTCTGTCGCCGGCATTCCGCACTCAACCCTACAGGCCATGCTGGCCCTTTTTGAGGAACATCAGTTACCCCTGACCAGCATCGTGGCTGAAATGCAGTTTCTGAAGGCTGAGCCGGGATATACCTGCCTGATATTGGACAATGATTCTGTGATGATGGCCTCACCCGGTCGTGAAGGCGTTACCCTGAATTACCCGGCGCTCCCTTTCGTATTTCCGGATCACCCCGATCAGGGAGATCAGCAACTCCCTGATACTCTGGCCAGCTCTCTCGACAATACGGTTTCCGAAACGGTGGATGAGCCGCCCTCGCAAATCAGATTAATGTTCTCTGACAATACGTTGGCGGTTGCCGCATCCAGAATAGATGAAACATCCGGTTTGCTTTCCGAGCGTGGCTGGCTCGTGGATAAGGTACCGCTTAAGGGCTCGGTCTTTGAATATTTTGCCGAGCACTATTTTACTTTCAGGCGCAGTAATCAGCTGCTTGACTTCCGACAGGGGGCCTATCAGTGTCCCAGAAGAACAGGGCGATTTATCAGGCGCTGGTGGCCCCTGTTGGCCACAGCTGCGTGCTGGCTGGTTCTTGAGCTTGGGTTGTCAGTAACAGAAGGCATCATTTATCAGAATAAGTCGGAATCGCTCTGGAGGGATTCCATAAAAAACTACCTCTCGGTATTCCCCAATGACCGACAAGCTCAGCAGGCACAGGCACGACAACAGATGTCTTTTAATGTTAAGCAGGTCATGGAGAACCGCTTTCGCACTCTGAGTACTCAAACCTTCGAAACTCCTTTTCTATCGATGCTTCAGGCCCTTTCCAGTGTTTCTGGCGCAATGGGTGAAAAGGCAAAACTTGAGCCCAGGTATCTGAACTTCAACGAGGCTACCGGTCAACTGGTTTATGAATTTGAAACCGGTGAATTGGACACGGTTAACCAATTCCTGGAAAAGCTCAATACTTCTGGCTATCAAGGTAAGCTGGATAACGCTAACCAGGGTAAGTCCGGTGTGATTGCCAGAGTTACGATCAGGAGATGATTGGGGGAACCATGCAAAAACTGAATCGCCTGCTAATGGCCAACCCTTTCTGGCAGCACTGTAAATCCTGGTATGAAACGCGACCTCCCGGAGATCGTAAAATACTCCTGCTGCTTTTTACTGTAGTGTTTACAGGAATCACCTATCTGCTGATTTGGGAGCCATTAAGCCAATGGTCGGAGGCTCAGAAAAGTAACTATCTCTATCAGCAGGAAATGAACACCTGGTTACACAATAATTTATCCGGGGCCCGTGACCTGCAGAAAAATCAACAGAGAGTTTCACCCCGTCAGGAACTATCCTCCATAGCTGCCAATGTTGCCCAGCAGGCGGGTATCACCCTGGGCAGAGTACAGCCAGACCGCAAGGGGCTTTCTGTTTGGGTTGAAGATGCTGCCTACCAGAAACTGCTTAAATGGCTTGTTCTGCTGCAAACAAAGCATGGTATTGCCATCCAGCAGGTTCGTATTGATCAGTTGAAAGAAGAGGGGCGGGTAAAGAGTTATATTCATCTGGGGGGCTAAACAAAGCAGTGTAAGTTTTACCCTGAGTTTGATGCTTGTTACCCGACGCCATTGTTATTCGAGATTGTAGTTCAAGGATTTTCCGGATAAATACCGCAAAAAGGGATTGACACTATCTCTCAATTCGCTATCATACCGGCCACAAGCGCAGGGTGATTAGCTCAGCTGGGAGAGCATCTGCCTTACAAGCAGAGGGTCGGCGGTTCGATCCCGTCATCACCCACCAACTAGCAACTGGTTTCTTAAAACCAGAGACTAGATAGCGGACCGGTAGTTCAGTTGGTTAGAATGCCGGCCTGTCACGCCGGAGGTCGCGGGTTCGAGTCCCGTCCGGTCCGCCATACAATGAAGCCCTTACGATACTTGTCGTAAGGGTTTTGTCGTTTATAGGGCCTGTAAACAAAGGGTTAAACGGATGATGCTGTGGTTTGTTGTCCTTCTTTTTAAAACTATTACGTTGAAACTTTCCAGAAAAAAAACAGTAGTCTTTTACTTATGATCGATCTGATAGGGCCGTAGAGGCACAGCAGGTTTTACCGTTTGCCTATATAGAGGAAAGGGATCAATACCTTCTGACCCTTCGATTGCTAACCGTTCACTCAGGGCGAGATGGGTTCGATCGGGATTGTCAATATTCCTTCAGTTAGACGACGGATAAGCGAGACGGGGGGCGCTGATAATAATTCTGCTTTTTTTGCATTAGCTGCTGACTCTCCTTTTTTTCCTCGCTACTTCTTCAATAAAGCCTTTATTTATCGCTGATCTATAGGCTTTTGCCTTGGCACTTCTTATGGATTGCCTCACCTTGCCTTTATTGGATGCGGCATATTTGGCCTTGGAGGCCTTGCATTTCTCGGACTCACGGTAAGCTTTCTTGCAAGCCCTCCCTTTCTCGGACTGTGCGTAAGCCTTCCCTTTCTTGGAATGCTCGTGAGCTACTGCGAGGGTAAGCGGCAGAGGTTCACCAAAGCCGGACGATTCAGGTGCTTCAAACTCAATAGTTTCAGTTGTAACAGTGTTAATTCAGGCAACGCAAATTCATTTTCCGTGGTTGGAAAATGAGAAATTGAAAAATCATTAAGTGAACGCGGAGAAGGTGGTATGTCCGGATTTGTTTCTTTCTGATCTAATAATTATGTCAATAAGCATAAGGATTTGCTATGGCTATTAACAATAGCGATGTGAAATATTATTCGATAAGACAGCCAAAACGATGAGCGCCTTGATGCCCGATACCGAATTGAGAGCTATGTGATTCCCGGTATCAAGGCTTCGTGGGACTGGATTCAAAATGATCTCTATTCTCGCTTCTTTTGGCCAATACATAACTATGCCCGTGCGATGCGATAACTCTGATATTGAAAGCAGGAATCCCCGACTGGTTCAATAACCTCGAAAGCCTCTGACCTCTGGTGATAGCACCATTGCCATGTGGCCTGTCAACTCCAGTGATAGCAATAACCAGAAGTCCTCTGAGAGGAGCCAGCAATTCATATATTTTCTGGAAGAACTCTCTGGCCTGCTCTTCATCCTGGCGGTCAAACTTCTCAATAAAGGGAATGTATATCTGGTCAAATGTCTTTGGAGTCTCAGTTTGTTGTTGTGATTCATTATTATCGTTGACAAGGCTGTCATCCATAAGCTCACCCGGATCAGGTGTGATAACCTGCATTACCCTGTCATTAATCCAATCCGTCAGAAAATTATCAAAAACCCAGCCATAGGTTGGGTGAGCGCTTATTTGGTCCGGGAATAGTTGAGATTGATCTGAAAGATAGGGAAGATTAAGAATAGAGCGAAACACAGGCTCTTCATTGTAGATACCGTTTAGGTCATTTAGCCAGTCTCTTAAATCACCATAGTTTATGTGGTCATCCTTGCTTAATATTCCTTGTGGCCAGGGATCAGACGGTGGACTCTTCTCGATCATTGAGTAGTTATCGTGAAGCCCTGAGGTCTGTTCAATGTTGATACTGGTGTCTGGCGTCACTTCGGCTGGCATGTCGGTGGCTGCTGAACTGATACTACCAGTGTCTTGAGTATCTATTTCGCTCATGGATAAACAGCCTGGAATAGCATTTTCGTCAAGCTGTACTATTTGATATTCATTAAGTTCTTTGCTGTTGATTGGGGAGTTGTCGTGGGTAATACAAGAAGCCGAGAAATAAAGTACTGCTGGTGAAGGTATCGGGTAAATGGGTAAGTGTTGTTTTGCAGAGACAATGTCAGACAGTGAAATATCAAGCTGATTTATCGAGTCGACGGGACTCAACTCACCGGCCAGTAAAGATTTAGCACTGCCCGTAATCAGGGCTATCAGGGGAATCATTTGCAATCGGTCACTTCAGATGTTTG
>NZ_JAHHPM010000208.1 GCF_024606345.1 Endozoicomonas sp. YOMI1 | reverse complement strand
CAGTAACCATTTTGTCCTTGATGCCTTGCCCCTGTGTCGTCTGTCTGAATGTAGCTTGAGCAATGCAGGCCTGTGACCAGAATCTCATCCTTCTCACTTTGAAACTGCTCATGCCCTTTAGTGATCAGGTTGCTCAGTTCCCCCGGCGAGATGGAGAGGCCAATATCCCAGAGCCATTCCAGCAGTTGCGGTTGGGTAACACCACAACCGAAATACTGGTGAAGAATGTAGGCTTGCAATGTCGGGCCATAATGGTGCCCGTGCAAATTCGCTGGAGGCTTGGCAGTGACTGTTTTCCCGTCCGGTGTTATCCATTGATCAAGCAAATATTCGACACTGGTTGCCTTGATCACCAGATCTTGTACATAGAATGGGGTAGTGCCGTTCCAGGTAGATCCCGGAGGAACACCACAGGCCGGGACACGTATGCTCTTTTCAGGAGGTGGCTTTGTGGGTTGCTTGCGCTGATTACGAGTACTTTCATCCGGTTTGCTGACCTTATGTTTTGGGACACCATCCGGATCAGCTTCATCACCTTGACCGGTTGCCGGTGGAGTACCGGGAGGGCCGTCTGAGTCATCAGGGGGCTTGGTATTTGGTTTGATGTCGGGCTTGGGAGGCAGCTTTTTAAGACGGCGGATTTCAGCCTCAAGGGCTTCGTCTTTCTCCTGTAGCTGAGTGATCTGCTCTTGCTGCTGAACGCCTTGTGCCTGCAGCCTGGCAATCAACTCCTTCTGGAGAACGTTCTCTTTCTGGGACAGAGCCAATGCTTTCTGGGACAAAGCCAGCGACTCCTTGAGCAATGTGTTGTGCTGCTGGAGCTGAGCAAGATAATCCAGGACTTTTTGGCCTGGATGGTCATGCTGGGCACTGGTTACAGGAAAAGGAAAACTCATGGTGGAAAAGGATAGACCATAGCCGTGTATTTTGCTTTATGTCAGCACTTTCTGAGAACTTACCATCATTTGTATGTATGAGTGATTACAAGCTTCTGAAAATCTGTGTGCTACCTGCTCTTGAAAGTGAGCGTGATATTGAAGACGCTTGTCGGTATACACTGATGTTGATGGAAACCTTTCCGGGGGATGACTATCAGGAGGTGGTTGATATTTGTTTTGAGACAGATTCAGCAAAGGAGTTTGAGAGGTTGCTGGCTGATAGGAGCCAGCTGGACAAAATGTTAGTCTAAAGCCGTTAGATTGGTTGTTGAAGGGATTTTTGAATCAACTATCCGTTATCTGAATCTGATAGACCCCTTCCAATTAACCCAGTAAAGTTGTACCTATGTCTTGTATTTTTATCGAGATACACGTCATTTAAGACTGTATTTTTTCAGGTGCATAGGTTATGAAAAAACGTATATACGACACTAATGGAGGTCTTACTCTGACCATTTCTCAACTAAAAGAAATTTTTGAAAAGTCAGGTGTTGTACAAATTTTATATAAACGACTGGCTCCAAATGACAATAGTAAAAATCAACCATACTTGGCTCCACACTTATCCGAAATCGCTTTTCTGCCAATTGGTGAAATAGGTCAGGAAGCTTCTACATCAAAGAAAACCTCTGATCCTAAGCGACAAATACGATACAAGGCATCCTTGCCAATGTCGTGGATAGATGTAGATGGTCATGAGTACCCTGCAAGTGGTTCAAGACATTACTACTGATATTAGATCGACTTTATCTTGCATTAATGAGACTGCTTCTCACTTGGTTTTTTTATCTACGTAAGTACGAATACCAGTTTGCAGTCAGGGTACAAAAACGTAGGATAAATCAAATTATTAATAAAGCTAACTGGACAATCTAGTCGAGCAAACACAACTAAGGAAATAATGATGTCAGCAATATGGACTGAAGAAGAACTTGAAGCATCTGTGCTTGCTTACATGGATATGCGCAAGAAAGATTCAATGGCTGAACCTTACATAAAAAAAAGCTATTATTCTGAGCTTTCAAAAAGGTTTGGTAGAACAGAAAAAGCATTTGAATACCGAATGCAAAACATCTCTTATGTCATGTCACTCATGGGTAGAAAGTGGGTAAAAGGTTTAAAGCCCGCTAAGCATGTTGGCTCCAACCATATTGAGATTATTGAACGGCTTGTCTCAAAGGTAGAAGGTAAAAGTTATGTTGGTCAAGCCACATTTGAAGGTCAGGTTTGGGAACTGAAGAAGAAAAAATCATTTTCGAAACCTTCTGGAGAGATCAGGCCTAATTCTGTTACCTCTCAAGTAACAAAATATCAACGCGATCCCAGAGTTAAAGCTTGGGTACTAAAGGAAGCTGAGGGTCGTTGTGAGAACTGCGATAATATCGCACCATTTCTTACCGCTGAAGGCGAACCATTTTTGGAAGTACACCACTTAAAACATTTAGCAGATGGTGGCTCTGATACTGTAACTAATGCTATAGCTCTTTGCCCAAACTGCCACAGAGAATTTCACTATGGGCAGTCAATGGCATCTAAACTTGAAGAATTATACGGCAAGAACAGCAGGCTGATTCGCGAGTAATATTACTGAGCTTTTATTCAGCATCATAAAAGTTATGCACTACACTCTGACCCTGGTTGCCAAAAATATCTTTGCCCCTTACACCATCAAGCATTTGCAGCTGCCCATTAAAACCATCAACAACGATTTCCGTCGTATAACGATCCTGACCAACCTGCCCCTGCCATTTCCGGGTTTGCAACTTCCCCTCAAGGTAGACCTTCGATCCTTTGCCGTGAAAATCCCTGAACCGAAGGTGCAAGCAGCTTCCCTGTACAGAACAAGGAACTGTCGTATTAATAAAGACTCAGGCTTATTGCTGAGCCTGAGCCTGAGCCAGGTAGCCGTAATCAACCAGTTTGTTCAACCAGCGCGCAGCATTCTTCCTGACCATCAAACCCTCGTAATCTATGTCAGGATTAATATAAGGCTGTCGTCGCTTTAGTAAGGTATAAATTACTCGAATGAGCTTGTGAGCTATGGCAATCAGACTCCGCTTATGACCCCTGCGAATGACCAGGCTTTGGTAC
>NZ_JAHHPM010000207.1 GCF_024606345.1 Endozoicomonas sp. YOMI1 | reverse complement strand
TCCCACATCCATGTGGTCGTGCGCGAGATTCGGGGCAGTTTATGAAATATCCGGGCTAGAAAGTCCCAACAAGGTGTCAAAATAACACTGCATCGGTAATAACTGATAACTCTATGGGAGGACCTCAAAAGTCTGGTCTATTCTTAAGGGAAAATGACTTCTGACTTGTTAATAATCATGCTGTCTCTGGTACGGAAGCTAGAGTTGAGTTAGGGATCCAGTACATGGCAACTGATCTGATCGAATTAAAAAACCTTGGCAAAACATCCGTACAATGGTTAAACGCTGTAGGCATCAGAACGCTTGAACAACTCCATGACGTAGGCTCTGTTGCAGCCTACTGCAAAGTTCGTGATCGTGGCTTTAAAGTTTCCAAAGTATTGCTCTACGCCCTTGAAGGAGCCCTTATTGGAGCGCACTGGAATGATCTTGACCCGGACTACAAGGCCCGCCTGTTAGAGGCAGTAGAAGACAGCCCTCCACCACCCTGACACCACCTCGCAAAAGCTCGACGCCATTTACATCCGGCTGCAGACAGGGCATTCTGGATCTGCCTGCAGCCCCATGGTCTGCCACTCCATGGTCATCGCGTCAAAAATCATCAAACGACCATTCAACGTTTTGCCAAATCCGGCAATCAGCTTGATGGCTTCCAATGCCTGCATTGTGCCTATCATTCCGACCATGGGCCCCAGAACTCCCGATTCAGAACAGCTGAGGTTTTCATTGCTCTGCTCATCATATAAACACCGATAGCAGGGCGCATCAGGCTGACGACGATCATAAACTGTAAGCTGGCCATTAAGCCTGATGGCTGCACCGCTGACCAGAGGAACAGAGGCCCTGACACAGGCAGCATTGATGGCAAACCGACTGGTAAAATTATCGGTACAATCCAGGACCACGGTCGCTTTGCTCACCTGCTCTAACAGGCCTTCACCTTCCAGACATCCATGGATAGTCTCAATCTGAATACTGTCATTGACTGCCAACAGCCGGGCCTGTGCAGCGGAGACTTTTGTAGCCCCCTGATCATCTGCACAATAAAGTAACTGCCGCTGAAGGTTGCTGGTATCCACCGTATCCGGGTCAACCAGCACCATTTGTCCTACGCCTGCTGCCGCCAGATACTGAGCTGCAGGACAGCCCAGCCCACCCAGACCAAGAATTAAAACGCTCGATGACAGCAACCGTTCCTGCCCTTCGATATCAACCTGGGGAAGCATAATTTGTCGGCTATAACGAAGTAACTGCTCATCATTCATGGATGGTAGCTGTCCTTAATAAAAAATAGCTTGAAAGATAGGCTGCCTTTAACCATCAGGAAGTTCGGCACTTAAGTGAAGTATAAGGAGAGCATCAATCCGATAACACACCCACTGCTGTCTGTTTGCAGTAGGTGGTTGGTAACAGGTAATGAATTCAGATGCAGGAATCAGCTTGCCCGGAATCTATCAAGACTCTGACTCAATAAACTCACCATAGGCTTCTGCATCCATCAGATCATTGAGTTCGCCATCATCCTCAAGTTTCATCTTGAAGAACCAGCCATCATTATAAGGGTCACTGTTGACGGTTTCCGGAGCGTCTTCCAGAATGCCATTAACTTCAAGAACTTCACCCGTCAATGGTACATAGATCTCTGAGGCAGCTTTTACAGACTCCACAGCGCCGACTTCATCACCTGCAGCGAGTAAAGCACCAGGTTCAGGCAGTTCAACAAAAACCACGTCCCCCAGGGCTTCCTGGGCATAATCTGTAATACCAATAGTGACGGTACCATCTTCCTCCAACCTGACCCATTCATGGGAACGCAGATACCGTAACTCAGAAGGTATATTGCTCATCTATTTATCCTCGGTTGACTCTCAGTAAAGCTAAGGTGCCTCACCCTATTATCCCCCTCCCGGAAGACAACTCGGTGAAATCAAACGCTGTTTATTGGCTCACGACTGTCGAAGAGCTCATAGTTGACTGGCACGAGCATTCTAACGAGTTTAGTGGGAAGTTTACATAGCACCATCTCGGTTAACCGCCGGAATAAAAGGTACCTCTGACTTTTTTGAGCTGACTGCCGCGTATACAAAACCCGGCAGCCTGTGCAACACTGAAGAGGCATAAGACAGTGCAGAATAGCCCAAGCCGTGGGTCTGAAGTTGAGCAAACACGACACGGATTCATAGTAAATCAAGTGATAGGGTGCAGAGTCGAATGTCACTACACAATGCCTGCCAATGTAATGAACAATTGTTGTCTGAGTTGATTCAGGCTATTGAAAAACTTCCTGCAAACAATTACCAGAAATCTGCCACTCCTGACAGCGCTCAGACCATAGGCGCCCATGTACGCCATATCATTGAGTTTTATCAGTGTTTTTTATCCGGTCTGGATAGTAGATACATTAACTACGATAACAGAAACAGAGACCCGGAATGTGAGAGGAATGTCTCTTCTGCAGTAGACGCTTTACTAAGTATTAAAGCGCGGCTGGTTAAGTTGACAAAGAATACATGGAGTAAGATCAATCTCACCCTCAATGCCAACACGGATACCAATGGAAGTGTTATTAAGGTGGAAACATCTGTCGTTCGTGAGCTGTTATATTTGCAATGTCATACCACCCACCATATGTCAATCATCAACTTGCTGCTGCAACAGCTAGGTAACCAACCCCCAAAAAATTTCGGCGTTGCAACCTCAACACTGATTTATCGAAAACAGCAGGAAGCATCCGCTGAAAACTAAGCCGCCGTTCTATGGTATTTCACAAAATCGCTACAATGCTCAGCACCCATATATTTTGACAGCATTTTTTCATCAATCATCCAAAATACTTTGAAGCCTCTATATCCATCCACCATACTTTTTTCTTAGGTGGATTCCAAATTCCTATAAGTAGTTAGCCATACAGAATCAAATATTTCATTTGGTTAACTACCTACCCCTGAGGTAAGCATCAATGAACCCACTGCTGACAAGGATTGTTTTAGCAGCAACACTGTTAACACCAACATTCATTTCACAGGCTGAAGTGGATAATTACCGACTTTTATTACAACGAACAGATCGAGTCATTGTTCACTTTAAAGAAAAGCCTACCGAAGCCAGAGCATTAGCCTTTATTAAACAGGGGGTAACCCATGGTGGTTATGGGGTTGCTGCCGGCAAAAGGCAGGAAGTGCTGTCAATAGGAGCCACCGTTAATCTTGAAGATGCTAAAACGCTGGCAGCGGGATTAGAAGATGACCCTCAGGTAAAATTTGCTGAGCCAGACTTGGTTATGCAGGCCATGAGAGTCCCTAACGACCCTCTTTATAATGAGCAATGGCACTACTTTGAAACCAGAGCGGGTATTAATCTCCCTGCTGCCTGGGAAATATCCATTGGCAGTACTGACAATGTGATCGGTGTTATTGATACCGGAATTACTGACCATAAAGAGATTAATGACAGGCTGGTAGCAGGTTATGATTTTGTTTCTGATCCCTGGATGGCTAATGATGGTGATGGCTGGGATATTAACCCCCAGGACCCGGGAGACTCTCTTCAGTCAGGAGCCTGCGGCACCTCATTTGGAGACCCGGTTCCGGCTAATGCTCGAAAAAGCAGCTGGCACGGTACTCACGTTACGGGCACGATTGCGGCGACAACCAATGATAGCATCGGTGTTTCAGGGGTCACCTGGCTCTCCAGGGTGCAAACTCTCAGGGCCCTTGGGCGATGCGGTGGTTATACCTCCGACATCGTATCAGCCATGCGTTGGGGGGCAGGCCTGAAAGTCTATGGACTCCCGATAAACCCCAATCCAGTCAACGTACTGAATCTAAGCCTTGGTGGTCAGGCGCTCTGGTGTCCGCAAACCTATCAGGATGCCATTGATGAAGTGGTTGCTGCGGGTGTCACTGTGGTGGTTGCAGCAGGCAATGAGCAACAAAATGTGGCGATGAGCACGCCGGCAAACTGCAAGAATGTCATTGTAGTTGGTGCTATCAATCGCACAGGAAACCGCAGCTGGTACTCAAATTATGGTACCGAGATCGACATTATGGCCCCCGGTGGTGAAACACAGCTCCAGGGCAATGGCATCCTGTCATTGTACAATTCAGGGCTGAAGGGACCGAAAAGTGGCTCCTACAGTGAGCTACAAGGCACAAGCATGGCAACACCACACATCGCTGGTTTGATCGACCTTAGCTACGCTGTCAATCCAACGCTGCCACCTTCTGAACGTGAGCGCCTGTTGAAAGAAACAGCAAGACCATTTGCCTCAGAAAGCGATTGCTCAACCTTCAGATGCGGTGCCGGGATTGCTGATGCAGCGGCCTTCCTGAGAGCAATCCAGGAGGCTAAGTGAGAAATATTCAGACGAGCCCTGAAATCAGGTCTAGGTTTTTAATAAGGGCTAAAAGATAAACAGGTATTGCAACGCTTCAAAGATCAAGCAATGGAGCAGAATACCCGGAATGAACAGAGAATGATTCAGCAGTGCTTCTCTGTTCAATAAATCCAATGGAGTGGAACCTTGAAACCATCAAATCATTCACTGCTGCTGGCTGGCATTTTTTCATCTCTCATTACTCCCTTGAGTCTTCAGGCTGATTCAGATCCGGAAATGACCGATGACGGACTTCTGGATCTCAGCCTGGAAGAGCTGATCGCTCTGGATGTCCCCGACGTCACATCGGTATCCAAGAGAAAACAACGCCTGATGGACTCCCCTGCCGCTGTGTTTGTTATCACCAATGAGGATATTCAACGTTCAGGAGTGACATCCATTCCAGAGGCGCTGAGAATGGTGCCAGGTATGCAGGTAGCCCGGTTAAATGGCAATACCTGGTCCATCAGCACCCGTGGCTTTAATTACATTTTCGCCAATAAATTGCTGGTACTGATAGACGGACGCACCGTTTACTCGCCTTTGTTCTCAGGGGTTAACTGGGATGTTCAGGACACCATGCTGGAAGACATTGCCCGTATTGAGGTGATTCGCGGCCCGGGCGCGGCACTGTGGGGTGCCAATGCCGTGAATGGCGTGATCAATATTATTACCAAACATGCGGCAGATACTCAGGGTGGTCTGCTTTCTACCGGGTTTGGCTCCGAAGAGAAAGCTTTTGCGGCCTATCGCTACGGCGGAACACTGGGTGATGATGGCTATTATCGGGCCTTCTTTAAAACATTCACCCGTGATGGTCTTGCCAACTCTAACCGTGATGGACTTGCCACCTCCGATGGCACTGATGCCAACGATGACTGGAATATAAACCGTGCAGGTCTTCGGGCAGACTGGCGGACAGAAAACGGTGCTGAAGCATCGTTGCAGGGAGAACTGTATGACGGGACAACCCGGCCACCTCTGCATCTATTTGATTACGAAGGTACTTTTGAAAAAGACACGGTCACCCATCTGAACAGGGACCAACAAGGTGGGCATCTGATTGGTAACTACCAGCAGTACTTCAGTGATGGCAGTAACTTTGCTGTCAAAGGTTACTATGATCGCTATGAGAATTACGACTATCGGGTCACTGAAAAACGAGATGTTGCCGATGTGGAATTTCAACATCAACTCATGCCTTGGGAAGACCATAACATTATCTGGGGGCTTGGCTATCGGCTGACCAAATATAACCTGAGCGATATGAATAATATAACCATGGCGGAGAATCGCCGGACGGATGAACTGTACAGTGCTTTTATTCAGGATCACATCACAATCTCTCCCCAGTGGAGCATTTCTCTAAGCTCCCGGTTTGAGCATAATGATTTTACCGGTTACGAAATCCAGCCTAATGCCAAGGTCACCTGGAAAGCAGCAGAAAACCGGACATTCTGGGGATCGTTATCCAGGGCGGTGAAGACACCATCCATCAGTGAAACATCAGTCACTACCCGGGGTATTAATTTTTTCAGTGAGGCACCTAAAGACACAACCTATATGATGAGTATTTCAGGCAATGAAAATCTGAATTCAGAAGAGTTGACGGCATTTGAATTAGGTTACAGAGAGCTGTTCAATAACAATCTAAAAGTGGATGTCACAGCCTTTTATAATCAATACAAGGACATTATGGCTTATGTAGCTGGTGATAGTTGTCTTGAGGGGACAACGGATGATCCGAATCCTTCTCCTAATTTCTTTCGGTGCGTACTTAATAACTCGCCAAATAGCAGAGTTGCCAAAGAATACCCCACCAAACTGGACAATGGGCTGGATGCAAAAACCTATGGACTGGAGGCTATTGTTGACTGGCAGGCAAAGGACTGGTGGAAGCTCCAGGCAAGCTTCAGCACGCTTCAGGTCGATGGCACCAGCCAACAAAATGACTCCTATCACAAAGAAAATGAAACGCTCATTGAACAACTCAGCGCTAACAATACAGCAAACCTTCGATCCAGTATGAATTTACCCAATCAATGGTATCTGGATTTCTGGGTGCGCTATATGGATAACCTGAGAAATGCCGGAGTTAGCAATTATACGGCTCTGGATTTCAGGGTGGCCAAAAAATTCGGCAAAGACTTTGAATTGTCCCTGACCGGCAAGAACCTGTTCGACAAACAACGGCTGGAATTCGATGAAATCTTCAGCGGACTCGGTGAAACTGAGGTACAGGAATCCTGGTACCTGCAGTTACGCTGGCAACATTAATCGGATGGGGGAGATAACTTCATGCCGATCATAATCAACAAAACGTACGCAGTAATTGCAATAGCGTTGCTCTGCTGCTTAAACGTCACTCAATCAGAAGCCAGCGACGTTACCAAAGCGGATAAGGTTAAGGCCGCCATTGTCTATAAAATTTCCAAATTTGTTACCTGGCCCGGAAAAAAGCAGACCCTGGCACTGTGCATTATTGGTAGTGGAGCTATTAACAGTGAACTGCAAAAAATCAATCATAAATTCAGCAGGGGACGGCGTATATCAGTCACTCATAAAATACATAGCGCCCCATTGGAAAAGCTATGCGACATTGTCTACATCCATAACTCAACGCCACATGTCGTATCCGGTATCTTACAGAAATTAAAAAATGAATCAGTACTGACAATCAGTGATAGCGAAAACTTCGCTTATCAAGGTGGCGTGATAGGACTGATCCGTACCGGTAGCCGGATTCAATTTGCCATCAGTCAGAGTGCAATCAGAAATGCGAGCCTGTCAATTAACGCCCAATTGATGGGGTTAGCCAAGGTTGTTAAATAGTCATTATGATAACATTTAAGAACCTCCCCATTAAAAAGAAGTTACGATACGCCATGCTGCTAACGGCGTATTCCGTTCTACTGGTGACCCTGAGTGTACAAACCGTCAGTGAGTATTTGCACTCACGGTCTTTGCTGGTCAGTAAACTGGAAACGTTAGTTGAAGTGATTGGTGCCAATGCCCAGGCAGCTCTGATGTTTGACGATACGGTAGCTGCTGAGCAACTATTGAACGGTTTCTCCAGCACCAATGAAATAGAAGCAGCCTACTTATTAAATCCAGCCGGTGAGCGCGTTGCAGGCTATCATCGGGAAAAGAAGCAACCCTGGGCTTTTACCCTGCAAGAACTTAACCAGCCCGTTACCTTATTCAGCAAAGCCAAACTGCATTTATATCGTCCTATCAATTTGGATGGTCAGTTTATTGGTGCCATTTATATCCAGTCAAACCTGAGTGAACTCTACCTGCACCTCACTCATATCTTATTTTTGGTCATGATTGCGGCATTAATTTCTATTGTACTGGCTGCAATGCTGAGTGCCAGGCTGCAAAAACTGCTGGCACGTCCCATTACAGAGCTGGCTGATACCATCAGCGAAATCACTGAATACCAGCAATATGATCGCCAAGTTCAAAAATATGATAACGATGAGATTGGACAACTGTATGACTGCTTCAATGACATGCTCATGCAGATAAAAGAGAAAGATGACCGACTGCAACAACATCGTGAAAACCTGGAAGCCACCGTTACCAGTAGAACGAATGAACTGAAAATGGCCAATCGGGGTTTGAAAGAAAATCTGACTGAGCTTAATGAAGCCAAAGAGGCCGCATTGGATGCGGTCAAAACAAAAAGTTCCTTCCTGGCCAATATGAGCCATGAAATCCGTACGCCAATGAATGGCGTTCTTGGCATGCTGGAATTAATGAAAGATACGCCGCTGACCAAGACCCAGAGTGACCTGCTTAATACCGCCTACTCCTCTGCAGACTCCCTGTTACAAATCATCAACGATATTCTGGATTTCTCTAAAATTGAAGCTGGCAAAATGACTATTGAAAAAATAGATATCAATGTCAGGGATATTGTGGAAGATGTCTGCACATTACTGGCAGGCACCGCCAGAGAGAAGGGGCTGGAGCTTAGCTGCTATACCGATATTGATCTGCCAGGAACACTGAAAGGAGACTCGGTAAGACTGAGACAGGTTTTAACCAACCTGATTGGTAATGCCGTAAAGTTCACCATCAAAGGAGAGGTCAGCGTTAAAGTAAACCTGATCAAACGATCACAGACGTCGGCTCAAATTGAATTCTCTGTGGAGGATACCGGCATTGGTATTGCTGAACATATCCTGCCAACCCTGTTCAATGAGTTTACCCAGGCCGATGGCAGTACTACCCGGAAGTTTGGAGGCACCGGTCTGGGCCTGACGATCTCCCGACAGTTAGTGGAATTAATGGGAGGCAACATCCGTGTTATCAGTGCTGAAGGTCTCGGCTCGACATTCACCTTCACTCTGGAGATGGCAATATCCCAAAACCAATGCAAGCAAAAGTCTCAGGTACTTCATGCACTGGATGGTATAAAGGCCCTGGTCGTTGATGATAACAACACCAACCGGGAGATTCTTCGCCACTATCTAACGGCCTGGGGTTTGGATCACAACGAGGCATCAACCGTAAAAGACGCCCTCCAGATATTGAGAAAAGCTTATAACAACAACCAGCCCTATGAGCTTGTCTTTCTGGATATGCATATGCCCGAAATGAATGGACTGGAATTATCTAAAGTGATCGAAGACGATCCCGACTTACAGCCCATTCGCAGAATAATGCTCAGCTCTACCGGTTTTATCACTCAGGAACAACAGCAAGCTGCCGGACTGTCCGCCTGCCTGAGCAAACCATTCCGGCAGTCCAGCTTACTGGATACCACAATGCAGGTTATGCATTACCATCACGCCAGCCAACAACCGGATGGTATGACAGACCAGCATAAACCGGAAACGGCAGTATTCTCAGAGAGCATCCAAATACTTCTGGTAGAAGACAATGTGGTCAACCAGAAAGTCGCTACCAGCATGCTGAAAAAAATTGGCTTGAGTCATATTCATTTAGCCGAAGATGGTCGCGAAGCGGTGGACATGAGCCGACATCAAACCTACGACCTGGTGCTGATGGACTGCCAAATGCCTGAGATGAGCGGATATGAAGCCACAGGTCTGATCAGACAAAGAGAGCGTGAGCAACAGTTACCCAGAATACCGATCATCGCGATGACCGCCAATGCAATGGCTGAAGACAGGGAAAAGTGCCTGGCTGCCGGTATGGATGACTATCTGAGTAAACCGGTCAAAATTGACCACCTCAGAGAAAGGCTGGCACACTGGCTGATTCACGACACGCCGCCACAGGAAACAACACCTGAGGCTGCAGAAAAAACCCAGGCTATGGTCAGCAAACTGGATCAATCAAAACAGCATCCATTAATTGATCAGTCCGTATTCAATTCGCTTCAAGAGCTGATGGAAGAAGAGTTCCCGGTACTGATTAACAGCTATTTAGAAGACGCACCTAAATTAATGGCCGATATCCAGTTCTCCTCCAAAGATGCAGACCGTGAGGTTCTGGTAAGAGCTGCCCATACCCTGAAATCAAGCAGTAACAATCTTGGCGCCATACAGCTGGCAATGATTGCAGCCGACATTGAGAAGGAAGGAAAAGCCAATAAGCTGGCAGAAGCATCAGCGTTAATCTCTTCGCTGGAATCAACGCTTGATGAAACCCTGAAAATTCTTAGAGAGCTCAATGCTTAAAGTCATCACCCTGACAATTTTTTCGACTGTTTGTCCACGCGAAACCTCTATGAAAAATTATCCAGCGTCAATATTGCCGTTGCCTCTTATAAACAACAAAGATCAAATAATAAAAAAGGAACTAACAACAAAAAACAATCAAAAAATTGACTCATCAAAATGACATATGATTCATCTGACTACTAATCTGTCTTTTTAAAAATGTTGACTGATTATATCTCACACCAAACAACTACAATTACTGAATAAGTTCATGAACCGCATGTGAGCCGGACAACACCTTAGCGGAAGAGGTAACCTGATGAATTCTGACAACAATATCCCTATCATAGGATATGTAACCGATGCCACCTCATCCATTGAAGTCATTGATTCAAAAGGAAACATTGTAACAAAAAACATTGGCGACCCCATTTTTCTTGATGAAGTCATTAACAATGAGTCCGGTTCAGAAGTTGTCATCAAATTATTAAATGGACAATCACTTACGGTTCCGGTTGCGCAACAATTGGTGATGGGGGCAGAGCTCGTTAATAATTTTGACCCAACGGCTGCCGGTGAAGAAAGCGATCAAAAAGAAAGTGATCAAGAAAAAAGCGACCAAGAAAAAAGCGACCAAGAAAAAAGCGACCAAGAAAAAAGCGATCAAGAAAAAAGCGATCAAGAAAAAAACGATCAAGAAAAAAACGATCAAATTGAAGTAAGTGATCAAATTAATGACTCACCAGAAAAACAATCAAATGATTCAGATTCAACGCAGAGAACTCCAAATCAACTAGATAGAGGCATTAGCGAGTCACGGACATTTTCTCGAGCGGCCATTATTAAGCAGGAGAGCAATCAAAATACAGAACGCCAATCACAGGGTAACGAGCCCAGGCAACCGGCGTCCAACTCATCCAGCCAGCTGGTCAATAACCAGTTATCTTTCCCCACCAGTACTGCTCCAGTTATCAAAAATCAAAACTTTAACGTTAATGAAAACGTCCCTGAAGACGGTTCTACAGTGATAGGTCAAGTTTTAGCCGGTGACTCTGGCAATAAAACGTTTGCCATCACCGGGGGCAATGAAGACAACGCCTTTGCCATCAGTCCCACAACGGGTGAACTTCTAGTTACCGGCCCCCTGAATCATGAAAGCAGGGATAGCTACAACTTAACCGTCGAAGTAGCCGACCAAGCTGGTTTCAGTGAAAATATCACCGTTAGCATTTCAGTTAATGATCTCAATGAAGCGCCTGAAGCCTATGACGATGTTGATAACAGCCATGAAAATCATGTACTGAGCATTGATGTATTGGCAAATGATGTCGATGACGATCTGGATGACAGCCCTGCCAACTTCAACCTCAACAACGCTGAGATTGTCGATAATCAAGGCAATGTTATAACTGGTCAGGGCTCTGTATCCATTGTCGATAATCGGCTGCAGTTTACTCCCGGAGCTGATTTTGATTATCTGGCAATCGGTGAGTCAGCTGTCATCACCATTCACTACATCATGAGTGACGATGGTGGTATTACCTCGGATGCCATCACCACCATCACCGTCACCGGCACCAACGATGCGCCGGTGGCCACCGCAGATACCGATAATACCTGGGAAAACAACAGCGTCACCGTCGATGTAATCGCCAACGACAGCGACCTGGATACCAGCAACACGCTCAGTGTCAGTGCCGCCAGCATTGCCACCATGACCA
>NZ_JAHHPM010000206.1 GCF_024606345.1 Endozoicomonas sp. YOMI1 | reverse complement strand
ACCATGACCAATGATGGTGATCAACAGCCCATCACTCTCAACACTGCCAGTGTCAGCTTCAGCGGCAACGATGTTACCTTCAACCCCGGTACCGATTTCTATTATCTGGCCAGTGGTGAAACGGCCACGGTGGTGCTCAACTACACAGTGACCGATGATGATGGACTAACTGATAGCAGCACCCTGACTATCACCGTTACCGGCACCAACAACAAGCTTCCCACCATCACGGCTGCGACGGATGTGACCGGAGCCGTAACCGAAATTGCCGATGGTGCCAATGGTGAGAACATCAATACCCTGTCTGAAAGCGGCAGCTTTACCATTGCCGATGCGGATCTGACCGATGTCCAGACCGTCAGCGTCTCTTCCGACACCACCGGTTATCTGGGGTCTTTCACCCCCACAGTCAGCGATAACACCACCGGCGATGGCACCGGCCAGGTGGACTGGACCTTCAGTGTCCCCGATGCGGATATTGATTACCTGGCAGCAGGTCAGGTGCTGACCCAGACCTACACCGTCACCGTAAACGACGGCCTGGGCGGCAAAGTGGATCAGCAGGTGACCGTCACAATCACCGGCACCAACGATGCACCCATAGCCGTTGTCGATACCGGCACCACCCCGGAAAGCAACAGCGTTACCGTAGATGTCCTTGCCAACGACAGCAATATCGATACCAGTGATGTGCTCAGTGTAAGCGCTGCCAACATTGCCTCTATGGTTAACGACAGCGACAACCAGACCATCCAGCTCAACACCGCCAGTGTCAGTTTTAGTGGCAATGACATCACCTTCAATCCCGGTACCGATTTCGATTATCTGGCCAGTGGTGAAACTGCCACAGTGGTGCTCAACTACACAGTCACCGATGATGATGGTATGCCACTGACTGATAGCAGCACCCTGACTATCACTGTTACCGGCACCAACGATGCACCGGTAGCCACTGCCGATACCGATACCACCTTGGAAAACAACAGCGTCACCGTCGATGTAATCGCCAACGACAGTGACCCGAATACCGGCAATACGCTCAGTGTCAGTGCCGCCAGCATCGCTACCATGACCAATGATGGTGATCAACAGCCCGTCACTCTCAATACTGCCAGTGTCAGCTTCAGCGGCAACGATGTTATCTTCAATCCCGGTACTGATTTCGACCATCTGGCCAGTGGCGAAACGGCCACGGTGGTGCTCAACTACACGGTCACTGATGATGATGGTACGCCACTGACTGATAACAGCACCCTGACCATCACCGTCACCGGCACCAACGATGCGCCGGTGGCCACCGCCGATACCGATACCACTCAGGAAAACAACAGCGTCACCGTCGATGTAATCGCCAACGACAGTGATCTGGATACCAGCAACACGCTCAGTGTCAGTGCCGCCAGCATTGCCACCATGACCA
>NZ_JAHHPM010000205.1 GCF_024606345.1 Endozoicomonas sp. YOMI1 | reverse complement strand
AACCGCCGTCCATAAGCGTTCACACGAATTGTTTGATTATCAGTTGACAGTGGTCAGTGACCAGTTGTCAGTTGGTAGTTTTACTGAAATCGTTCCAGACGATTTTCAGTGCTTCCTCCATCCCTGGAGGTCGTGTTCTTTAACAATGTGGAATCCAAATTAAGCTGAATTGATTTAAAAGGCTTGCGTCTTTTAAAGAAAATTCTTGCTGAGACACTCTCAAGTTAATTACCGGAAGGTAATAGCTAATGTGTATGGCGTTCAGTTGTCAGTGGTCAGTTAACAGTGACCAGTTGACGGCTGAAGATCGTTAAGGTGGTTATTTACCATTGCTTTTACGGGCCGCGGGTAGCGGGTGGCGGGAAGCGGATCTGAAACAGATCGTTTCGGGTTATATGGTCAAGTGACTAAGCGTACACGGTGGATGCCTTGGCAGTCAGAGGCGATGAAGGACGTGGTAATCTGCGATAAGCTTCGGGGAGTCGATAAACAGACTTTGATCCGGAGATTTCCGAATGGGGCAACCCAACTGCACAAGCAGTTATTCCTTAGCTGAATACATAGGCTTTGGAAGGCGAACCCGGGGAACTGAAACATCTAAGTACCCGGAGGAAAAGAAATCAATTGAGATTCCCCCAGTAGCGGCGAGCGAACGGGGAGCAGCCCTTAAGCAATTGATGAGTTAGTGAAACACTCTGGAAAGTGTGGCCATAGTGGGTGACAGCCCCGTACACGAAAGCTCATCTATTGTGAAATCGAGTAGGACGGGACACGTGAAATCCTGTCTGAACTGTCTTCGGACGAGGGGGGACCATCCTCCAAGGCTAAATACTCCTGACTGACCGATAGTGAACCAGTACCGTGAGGGAAAGGCGAAAAGAACCCCGTTGAGGGGAGTGAAACAGAACCTGAATCCGTGTACGTACAAGCAGTGGGAGTCAGTGGTCAGTTGTCAGTTGTCAGTTGCCAGTAGGCAAGCGACAACCGGCGACTGATTACCAGGTCGTCAACCTCGGAAACACCGTCAGGTTTGCACAAGAGTCAAATATCACTCGGAGCAAAACTGACCACCGACAACTGACAACTGACCACTGATGACTGCGTACCTTTTGTATAATGGGTCAGCGACTTACTTTCAGTGGCAAGGTTAACCGTATAGGGGAGCCGTAGGGAAACCGAGTCTTAACAGGGCGTGTTCTTCGGAACAACAGTCGCTGGGAGTAGACCCGAAACCGGGCGATCTATCCATGGGCAGGTTGAAGGTTGAGTAACATCAACTGGAGGACCGAACCGACTATCGTTGAAAAGCTAGCGGATGACCTGTGGATAGGAGTGAAAGGCTAATCAAGCCCGGAGATAGCTGGTTCTCCTCGAAAGCTATTTAGGTAGCGCCTCGTGTCTCACCATCGGGGGTAGAGCACTGTTTGGGCTAGGGGGTCATCCCGACTTACCAACCCCATGCAAACTCCGAATACCGATGAGTGCAATCACGGGAGACACACGGCGGGTGCTAACGTCCGTCGTGGAAAGGGAAACAACCCAGACCGTCAGCTAAGGTCCCCAAGTAACAGTTAAGTGGGAAACGATGTGAGAAGGCCCAGACAGCCAGGAGGTTGGCTTAGAAGCAGCCACCCTTTAAAGAAAGCGTAATAGCTCACTGGTCGAGTCGGCTCGCGCGGAAGATTTAACGGGGCTCAAACTGTTCACCGAAGCTACGGAATTCAGTGGTCAGTTGTCTGTTGTCAGTAATCAGTTGATGAGGCAGGACATGCAGGGTTTCGAAGAGCTTGAGGTATTCCAGACGGCGTATCGACTTTCGTTGAAAGTGCATGCGATGAGTCTGGAATTTCCAAAGCACGAACAAATGCGTGGACTGGCAGATCAAATGCGCAGGGCCAGTAAAGGCATCTGTGCCAATATTGCTGAAGGCTATGGCAAACTGAGCATTTCAAAGCCGGAGTTCCGAAGGTTTCTACTAATGGCCATCGGATCAGCGGATGAAATGAGAGTTTGGTTAAGGTATTGCCTTGATCTCGGTTATATCGGGAAAGAAACATGGCAAGACCTGAAAACCGAATACCAGAAAGTTGCAAGAATGTTGGTGAATTTGCACAAGAGTTTCCAATAACTCGGAGCAAAACCGATCACCGACAACAGACAACTGATCACTGGATTGGTAGAGGAGCGTTCTGTAAGCGGTTGAAGGTGTACCGGGAGGTATGCTGGACGTATCAGAAGTGCGAATGCTGACATGAGTAACGACAAGGGGAGTGAGAAGCTCCCCCGCCGGAAGACCAAGGGTTCCTGCGCAACGCTAATCGGCGCAGGGTGAGTCGGCCCCTAAGGTGAGGTCGAAAGACGTAATCGATGGGAAACAGGTCAATATTCCTGTACCCCTTGTGACTGCGATGGAGTGACGGAGAAGGCTAGGTCAGCGCAGCGATGGTTGTCTGCGTTTAAGATCGTAGGCTGGGGATCCAGGCAAATCCGGATCCTCAAGGCCGAGAATTGATGACGAGGCTCTACGGAGCCGAAGTGATTGATGCCCTGCTTCCAGGAAAACCTTCTAAGCGTCAGGTGACAAGGGACCGTACCCCAAACCGACACAGGTGGTCAGGTAGAGAATACCAAGGCGCTTGAGAGAACTCGGGTGAAGGAACTAGGCAAAATGGCACCGTAACTTCGGGAGAAGGTGCGCCGCTGCTGGTGATCGGACTTGCTCCGTAAGCTGGCGGTGGTCGAAGATACCAGGTGGCTGCGACTGTTTATTAAAAACACAGCACTGTGCAAACACGAAAGTGGACGTATACGGTGTGACGCCTGCCCGGTGCCGGAAGGTTAATTGATGCTGTTATCGCAAGAGAAGCGGTTGATCGAAGCCCCGGTAAACGGCGGCCGTAACTATAACGGTCCTAAGGTAGCGAAATTCCTTGTCGGGTAAGTTCCGACCTGCACGAATGGCGTAACGATGGCCACGCTGTCTCCACCCGGGACTCAGTGAAATTGAAATCGCTGTTAAGATGCAGCGTATCCGCGGCTAGACGGAAAGACCCCGTGAACCTTTACTACAGCTTCACAGTGGATCTTGATGTTGCCTGTGTAGGATAGGTGGGAGGCTTGGAAGCGTTGACGCCAGTTAGCGTGGAGCCACCCTTGAAATACCACCCTGGCAATATTGAGGTTCTAACCCGGGTCCCGGAACGGGATCGGGGACATTGTGTGGTGGGTAGTTTGACTGGGGCGGTCTCCTCCCAAAGAGTAACGGAGGAGCACGAAGGTGTGCTAAGTACGGTCGGACATCGTACGGTTAGTGTAAAGGCACAAGCACGCTTGACTGCGAGAGGTACATCTCGAGCAGGTACGAAAGTAGGTCTTAGTGATCCGGTGGTTCTGCATGGAAGGGCCATCGCTCAACGGATAAAAGGTACTCCGGGGATAACAGGCTGATACCGCCCAAGAGTTCACATCGACGGCGGTGTTTGGCACCTCGATGTCGGCTCATCACATCCTGGGGCTGAAGCCGGTCCCAAGGGTATGGCTGTTCGCCATTTAAAGTGGTACGCGAGCTGGGTTTAGAACGTCGTGAGACAGTTCGGTCCCTATCTGCCGTGGACGTTGGAAGTTTGAGAAGAGCTGCTCCTAGTACGAGAGGACCGGAGTGGACGGACCACTGGTGTTCGGGTTGTGTCGCCAGACGCATTGCCCGGTAGCTATGTTCGGACGGGATAACCGCTGAAAGCATCTAAGCGGGAAGCCCCCTTCAAGATGAGACTTCCCTGACTCCTTGAGAGTCCTGAAGAGCCGTTAAAGACGATGACGTTGATAGGTTGGGTGTGTAAGTGCTGTGAGGCATTGAGCTAACCAATACTAATGACTCGTGCGGCTTGACCATATAACGCCAAAGCGATTTAAAAGACAGTTGACAGTGGTCAGTGACCAGTTGTCAGTTGGAGCCATACGCAAGAGTGTACAGCAAGAAAGCTTGAATACTGGATTCCAGGGCACGGACAGCTTATAGCCTACAGCTTAAAGCTTCCGGCTCAAAAGTTTCGCCTGGCGACCATAGAAGGTTAGAACCACCTGATCCCATCCCGAACTCAGCAGTGAAATGACCGATCGCCGATGGTAGTGTGGGGTTTCCCCATGTGAGAGTAGG
>NZ_JAHHPM010000020.1 GCF_024606345.1 Endozoicomonas sp. YOMI1 | reverse complement strand
CCAAAAGACCTGCACAGGCCAAGTCTGGCAGGGCTTGTTGCGTTCGTTGCTTTTTATTTCAACTGTCATTATGAGTCAAGCCACAGATCAAATTTTGGCCACAGCACCCTTTTTCAGCCGGGCCAATCGGCAAGTTGCAATCCGGAAACTCTGGAAAATTCCCGCTGATTATGAGTGACCATCACCATCCCCCTGCTTCTGGCATGGCCTGCCAGCAAGGTATCATAAGCACCAATTTGTTGCCCCCTTCTCAATTCCTCTCTGACTTTTGCTGACTCCCGGGCGGCTGCCCCGTCAAAGTCGATCACGTTCACCCCCTCTAAAAAGAACGACAGCTTACTTTCCTTGGCCTGCCTGTGTTCAGGGTCGCCTTTTTCAATGCCGAGCTGCAATTCGTAACAGGAAATGGATGAAACATAGACCTTTCCCTGGTGCTCAATAAACTTATCAATGACCGGGCGATTATGTTTTAAAACCGCAATACAAATGTCGGTATCAACCATGTATTCCGCCATTAAAAGTCCTCCCGATCCTGACAGGCCGGTTGCTCCCGCTCTGGAAAATCATCTATGGGGTCCATCGCCAGAAACTCTTCCCAGTAGTCTTCGATCGGCGTCAGGATGATGGCTTTTCCTTCTTTACGCACCATGACTCGCTTAACCGTATCCGGAAAGGCAAGCTCTTTCGGAATTCTGACAGCCTGCGTTTTATTGTTAAAAAATACGCTGGTCTCCATAATTCACCCCAATGTATATACAGTATGTATATAACATAGGTCGGAAGTGAAAAGCCTGCAAGTTAATACTCAAAATGAATGACGCCCGCCTGTTCCAGCAGGTGCTGAGCCTCATCTTCCGCTTGGTTGATCCACTCATCACAAACCGTATGACAGGCTTTTTTCCAACGGAATACCGTCCGCTCACTCCGTCCCTTGATCTCAAGCCCTACGCGGCCCTTTTTTTCCCTCAAATAGTTATGTTGGAGCTCATACATTAGCCAGAGTCTCAGCAGAACCGGATTACAGCGAAGCGGTTTTGGCAGCCGCTGATCACCTCGTATTTGATGTTGAATCCGCTGCCAGGCGTTAATACGATTCGCCTGATTATCGTCATACCGGATCGTCAGAATGGCAAAAAGTTCCGGCTGCATTCTTTCCCGCAGATCGCCCTTACGAATACCATCGTTACCCAGCCGTTCATCCCGGGTAGTGCGATGCTCTGGAGCAACCACTGTCTTGCGATAACCTGCGTTGATATCCCGCTGCCAGCTGGCGGTTTTTATCATCAGCTCATGCCAACCCGCCTCACGGCCTGCGAGATAAACCGCCCGGTGGCTCCAGCCGTGATGAGCGGATTGACTGGCATGCTCATTGGCTTCCCGCCAGGCTTTGGCCAGCCTGGGCAACCCAAGTTCTTCCGGCATCGGCTGGCACAGCTTGCGAAATTCTGCCGAGCACTTGCCGAGCATCTTCCGAGCGCTTTCCAACAAAGCTTCGGTCTGCTTCGAGCCCTAATCACTGGCTTTCGCAACTGCCCTCTCGATAACGGGTAGCACTCCGGGCAAGTCTTCCAGCAGCATCTGTGGCAGTTTCACCAACAGCTTCAGGCGAGCATCAATCTGGGTGATATTGTCCACAGGGTTGTGTTCCATAAACTGCGGAATGCAGATGTACTGGCACTGCTCAGAGGCCAACAGGAAACCGCTCGTCGTTAGCTCGGCAATCGCTCGTTCAACGC
>NZ_JAHHPM010000019.1 GCF_024606345.1 Endozoicomonas sp. YOMI1 | reverse complement strand
GCACCAGACCATCGGGGGAGGCATACAGGGCCATATCCCCCATATCCACCATGCTGCGTTTGCTGATGCAGGCGTGTGCCGTATCGAGCCGTTCCAGGGTCATGGCGCTCGGTTCGGTACCAAAGGCCACATAGGGATAACCATCCGTGGCAATGATCACACTGTTGGCCGCCACCGCCAGTGACTGAATGTCATACTCCACCGCCAGCCGGTAGGCCGCTGGCCAGGCATACAGATGGTAAGGCTCGCTGAACATCAGCTCCTTCCTGGAAAATCCCACCGCCACGCCACCGGGCAGCACCACCATGTCTTGCAGGTTGTTGGGTGGCGCCACCCAGCCGATGGTTTGCAGGATGTCGCCCCGTTGGTCCAACGGCGTTTCATCCACCACAGTGGTGACACCCACCGGGGTATCGGTAGCCACCGTTCCGGCATTGTTGATCTGGGTGCAAAGCTGATACACGCCGATCTGGGTACTGGTGTAAATCCGGTAATGGGTGATATTCAGGTCCACGGAACCGGGACCGGCTCCCACGGTAATGTCCACCGTTTCACCGGGCTTGACCACAATCTCACCTGATGGCAGGGATGGTGGTCCTTCCCGACCATTCTGGTCCACCCAGGTGTAGGTATAGAAGCGTGTTTCAGCGTCCACTTCTTCCGCATCTTCCAGCGGTGTGCCACTGAGGCTGACTACGGGAGCTACGTCCGGTTCCGGTATGCCCAGTTGCAGGTCATTGACCGGATAATCACTGCCACCACTCAAGGCCAGGCCGTTATCGGTGAAACGGGGACCTTTTACGGTGCCAGTGTAGTAGACCCGGTTATTGGGATCGTCCGCTACGGGGGAACGGATCACGTCCACGTCCGTGGCCCAGTCAAACCAGTAGCGATTGCCTTCATTACGATAGAGATAGATGGACTGCACCGTTGCATTCAGGGCCCGTTCATCGGCAGGGGCGTGGTAGGCTCGCAAACTGCCATTGGTCAAACGGCAGTCAATGGCAGCCTCTGCCTGGGTATCTTCCAGCAGATGACTGTCCAGCCAGGGGACTTCGCCGGTAAAGGAGGTAATGTCGAGTTTCATGGGCTGTTACTTCTTATACCCGTAGACAAGATACAACTCATTGCATTTGCAGTCTGAGAATCCGTGTGGAACTTGATACCAAAGACACTGTGAAGAAGCGGAGCCGAGAGCATGGCCGATCTGTAAGGTACTGTATCACCAGTATTAATATTGGCAGTCCAGGCGCCTTTATTTGAACCGCTCATGGATATGGTCATGGTGCCGGACAAATAAAAGCCATTTGCTTCTCCCTGAGCCAGTACATAGCCACTGTATTCGTCCTGCATGGGACCACTTGTCCCTTCGGTTTTGATTACTGAGGTCTCAGCCATATCAATCCATGAGTAGCCATTCCAGAAAGCGACGCCCAGTTTCATATCCTCAAGACTGTTTGCTGCTACTGAAAGATTGCTGATGACCAGATGGTAACCTGAGTAGATTGAGTCATCGAAACCGCTATCACACACTATTTCTGATACGCTACTTTCGTTGACTGTCGCTATTAATTTCATATCATCGTCCTCATCAGCCGGTGGCTCTGTGGGTGTCGAGTTTTCCAGGGCTTCCACCCGTGCAGTCAGGGCAGCCAGAGCATCAGTCAGGTCTGGGGGAACTACCTGGCTTTCCAATGTCTCCACCCTTGGTACCAGATCGGAAAAATTGGTGTTCATGTTGCTTTGCAGGTCGGATACATCACTCTCTACCTGATTCAGCCCAGAATTAATCGTACCGATGTCATTTTGAGCCTGAGACAGCCCGGAGTTTACCGAAGCTATATCCGTTTGCAGTTGAACAACATCATTGCCCTGGTTACTCACATCCTGTTGCAACTGTGTCATGTCATTGGCCTGGGTTGCGAACTGTGACTGCACCTGAGTCAGTCCACTTCCCTGAGTAGCCACTTGTGTCTGTATCTGGCTCACATCATCGCTGAGTGAGTCAATTTGTGTTTGCAGATTATCGGAACTCGATTCGTACAGCGTCAGCTTGCCCAGCGACTCAATCTCAACATCCACATCGGCAGACAAAGGGGTGTTTAACTGAATATCAGTGCCGGTGTCTGCACTGAAATGCGTGCCTTTAATCAGCTTCAGGCCATCCACAAACACGCTGACAGGCCGGTTGATTTCATAGTGATGGCTAAACGTCTGCTGTCCGGCGATGCCGCTATAAACTGAGCGCTGGGGAACGGCAAGCTGTGATACCAGATTGGTTCCGGCTACCGCCTTGATAATCACCATGGCAGCCCGGTTACGGGGACGGGTTTCATCGCCTCCCCGGCTGTTACTCAGCATCCACTGCTCGGTACCTTCTGCGGAGTGACCAGTACCCAGGTCATGATACTGGCCTCTGACCACTGCCGGATCGGCTGAAGTCCCAAACGGCATCACATCCCATTTGCTTTCATTAATTGCGATAGCGACTTCATGGGCATGGTTTGCCATTTCTTCGGCCTGTTCACTTCCCAGCTCCCGGTCTGTATCTACAACACGCCCATGGTCCCATCCCCGGATAAACTCGCCCCGGTAATCGGGCAGGAATGCTTTGCCGGTTTCGATCCGGTCTTTGTAAAGTTCATAAAGCTCCGGGTATTGATTACTATCAATCTCTGCCCCGTCACACTCCAGCCATCCTGCCGGTGCGATTGCCGAACCATCCCACAGTGCTGTTAATCCAACTGGCGTGGTTTCCAGAAAAGTGTCGCTTACTGCGGTCCATGTGCCGTTATGTCGAAAATAGAGCTGACCATCCTGTGGTGCTTCTTCTACATCACCACCTCCACCGGAACCACCTGTCTGCTCCTGCCAACTGGCCCTGGTACCATCGGTGACCAGCGCCTTGCCCTGATGGCCAGTCTGATCCGGCAGACCATCGACTTCTGCCCAGGTTCTGTTTATACGGGCATACTGTTTGCCATCGTCCGGGGCCTCATCGGGTCTGTCTGCCAGGGCTTCGGCTAATCCTTCCGTTTCAGCGATGGTGTGTTGATGGGGGGCTGGCAGGAAATAATCCGGTTTATCCGTGACTTGTTCCCAGCTCAGAAAGGGGCCAAGATGAACGGTTATTGGCCTGACCACATCCTCCACAGTAACCTGAATCACATCATGGTTATCATCCAGATGCAGGACGATGGGCTGGTAACTGCTGTTATCCATTATGAAGACAGCTCCACGTTATGGGTAACACTGACCAACAGCTGCCAGCGTCCGGTCATGACGGTCTGTACTTCTTCTGCATCCGGTGATACCAGTTGCAGGTCGTAATAAAATGTCTGGGTTGCCAGGTTGCGGGTATCTTCCGGGACAATCTCCAGTGTCGCCGCACTACCGGTAACAGTGATCTCCTTGCGTAACGCCACTTCTTCATCACTCTGCAACGGGTGATACTTCATGGAAAAAATCAGCGTCCAGCCCGTGTAATCCACAGGCAGATCATTTTTCCGCAACTCAATGGGAAAACTGATATTGTTGCCCCGGATATGGGGTTCCAGGTTCACTTCCGTCATGGCCATCAGACAAATCTCCTTCTGGTCACCGATTGCTCGCCGCCGCTGACGCCCACCAAACCACGGATACGCTTACGGTTCAGTTCCTTCTCGTACTTCTGCCGGTTTACCTCACTGAGCTGCGGGTTCGTCCAGGGTTCATCGGGCATCATTTGCAGGTCGGCCAGTACGCCCCAGCAGGCAAACTCAAGGGTCAGGTTGCCCACATCGTCCGGTATCTCTGTCGCATCAAAGGCAGGCATCAGGGTCAGCTCGATGTCGTGCATGGCGTCCTTGTCCGGGATCGGGGCAACGTGCAGGGAAGTGGTTTCAAAATGGCGATAGTAGTAAGGGGTTCCGGCAGAAAGATAAGGGGGCAGCAGGTCACGGTTTTCCAGCCGGGTGCCGTCTTCACGCAGGATATTCTGCACCGTGGCGATGTCGCTGCCAGCGGGTGCGGTCAAGGTATAGTCCCTGATCCCCTTGACCATAAACAGCTTGTCATGGCGTCGCCAGATATTGGCCCGGTGGCAAATGTCCCGCAGGGTAATGATCAGGTAGTTCTTGATCACCTGATCCGGGCAGCCCTTGGCATACGGGCGTATGCGGGAAAGGTAGGCGTCCAGTTTCATGGGCTATGCTGTCCTTGGGAAAACCCTGAATAAGAAGTACAAAGGTGCGAATAATAAATACAAAACAGCGAGAAAGTTTGTCCAAACTGTTCTACGATCTGGTAAAGGTTCCACTGGCACTGTGCATGATCGGTCCCGTGCTTAACGAGCCTGCTCACCTGTTGGAATTGGAATTTTTGGGCTTTGCACTGGTGCTCGGCTGCATCTACTTTGGCTATCAGTTGGAGAGTTGATTATGGATACGGGTGATCAATACCTGCTTGTCACTGCCATGTTTGCCGTGCCGATGCTAATCTTTGGCATCTGGTTGCACTTCCATGACAAAAAAGCCAAAGAGAAAAAGCACTAACCCTCCACCTTGCCCTGAAGCATCTGCCGGAACATTTGATCCACGTTCCATTTCAGCCCCAGATCATTGGCAAACATGGACAGGTAACTCTGGGCCTGCTGCATATTGGCCTCTGTCTCCATATCCATGCTGAACGCCCGGAACAACATGTAGTTGATCACCGGGTTAAGCCACAGCTCGTCAAGGCTGAATTGCTGGGTATCTGTTTCAAAGTCAGTTATGGCTATTCGTGCGGGTGCCTGGCTGACCAACAGGTTTAGCTGATGATCCGCTGGTGGTACGGGATAGACATAGAAGACAGCGGGGCTTTTCTGATCGTAGACAAATTGCTCCACTTCCGTACCGGTGGCCGTGGTCCAGTTGGGCAGCAGGCTGTCCAGACTGTTGCGGGTAGTCGCAATTACTGTTCTGCCTGTGGTCGGGTTATCGACAATATCCAGCAGTCGGTAGGTGCCAGGTGGCAGCGACTGTACTGCCTGTGCCTGACAGGTATAGGCCAGTAACTGCGAGTTCACATCCGGCCGGTTCTGCACCACGGCCAGTAGCGCTTCGTTATAAGCATCCAGCAGGTCACTGTTAGTCCAACGTGGCACAGGTGTGTTGTCCTGAAGCAGGTTGCGCACCCTCTGGATGATGGCGATAACCTTCATACCCTATAGCCGGTTACCCTGCTGGTCACAGAACTCCAGATCTACCCCCATTCGTTTCTTCAGCTTGGGGTTGTAGATAAAGACACTATTGGTGTTCTTGTTCAGTACAAACTGCAGAGGCTTTTTCCCGGCCTTGGATGAAGTTGTCGGCTCCTCCGGCTCTTCTGGATTTTCCAGCAGATCATCACCATTCATCAGTAAGCGAACTTCATCTTTTAAATCATCCAGCTTCTTGCGCTTGTCCAGTTCCACGTTAAACATCTGCCGGGCGACGGATTCAAGTTCATCCTTGCTGCGGCAGGTCTCCAGATCAAAGGCCATGTTTTAGTATCTCCATGAAAAGCTTTTCATCACAATACCCATAGGGCACAAGAGACACGAAGGCACAAAGAAAAGCTTGTTGTCTTTTCCTTCGTGCCTTTGTGACTTTGTGGTTCAAAAAAAGGTTAAGAACGCTTGGCTGCCAGCAGCACACCTGCATCAGGCTTCAACACCTTGTAGCCATACACCTGCAAGCCACGATGCCCCATGCCGAAGTGCTTCTCCAGGGTCAGGCTCTCATGCTTGATAAACTGCGATGCAAACCCGGCAAAGTCCTTCACACCCGCCATGCACTGGGTAATGCCTGAAGCGGTGGCCAGGTTGTTGCTGCAGTAAAGCGTGAAGCGGTTAATGATGCCCAGCCTTCCGTTACGCATGATGGAGGTACCATCACCAGCCAGTGACGCATCCTTCAGCTCAGACTTCTTGATCATCCCGCACACCCAGGGAGGCAATACCAGCCAGCGGCCGAACTCGGGAATATTCTTCTCGTCCAGCAACGTGCCCATATCGACGATATAATCCAGCACATTAGCCTTATCCACGACCACGCCGGTACCACCGCCGTCGATCTTGTTGTCCGGATGCACATCGGTGTAGATATTCCCCAGCACATCGCCGTCTACCGCGATCTTCACGTTTTCTGCTGCATCAGCAGAAGACTCGTTGATCAGCTCGATATTGGACTGGACACTCTGGATATAGTCATCAATAAAGGCGTAGTACTTGGTCTTGTCGATGGGCATTTCCACCTTGGGTGGTTCCAGATCCTGATACTCAACCCCCACGGCACGGTCATAATCCGCTACCGTAATATCGGGGCGGGTACGGATCACTACCTTGGAGCCTTCCGACTGGATCTCGCCTTCCCAGTTGGTGTTGCAGATAGCCGACAACACAGTTCGTTTATAGAACTTCGCGTTGAGCTTTTTGGAATAAATAACGGACAGGGCATTTGCCATAGCCCCCGTTGGAAACGTGGTCGTTGCCATGATTCAGATCCTTTGAATCTCTTTCGAGAAACGGTTAGAGCCGACCTCCCTGCTTAATCCACTGGGCCAGAACCTCATCGAGTTTTTCCTCGTTGGCATCAAACTCTTTCTGCGGCATGGCCGCTATCTGTTCCAGTGTCATAACGGGTTGACGACCCTGAGTGGTCGGTGTTGAGCGGGACCGCACTGGCGGTTCGCTCATCTGTTTTGCCTGCTGCATTTTTTGCGCTGGATCAGGTGCAGGTTTGGGCGCAGGCTTATTCAGACCGGCAGCCTCTTTATAGAGACTCATTACCTGCGCCGCTCCCAATGGACTGACACGACTCAGCTCCTGTACATCAGCCGTTTGTCGTGCAAACCAGCCTTTAAAGTCCTCACTGGCAGAGATCTGCTCCACATCAGGATGAAGACTGCGCAACTTGCTCCAGAATGCCTGCCGGGCCTGCTCCGCCTCCTGTTCCTGCCGTGCCTTCTCAATAGCCACCAGCCGCTGCTCCAGTTTCCGATTGAGCTGCTCCGACTCATCCAGCTTGTTAAACACCGGGTCCAGCTCCTGGTAATCCTTACGGAGTTCCTGAAACTGGTCAGACGGCTCTGGTTCGCTATTGGGTTGGTTCGGCTGACTCAGACTCTGCTGACTGAGCAGGTCCACTTTGGCCTGCAACAAAGCCATCTGTTGCTGAAGCTCCGTATTGCTACGCTCCAGATCAGCGGCTTTTTGCGTCGCCCGGGTCATCAGGGCATGGGCATTCTTGCGGGACTCTTCCGCTTTGGTGTACTTGTCCTGCCAGTCTTCACCGCTCTCTTCACGATATGTGGGGGCAGGCGGCTCTGACTCTTCGTCAGTCGCTTCCGGCTCCGGTGGCGGGGGTAACTCATCAGCGGGCGGGTTCTGGTCGGTCTGCTTGTCCAGCTCGTTCTCTTGTTGTGCAAAAGCGGCAGGGGCTTCCGTATTTAGACCCATAAGGGCTGCAAGTTCGGCGTCAGTTTCCTGATCCAACTGTTCGGCATCGATTGCCATCTTCACTCTCCCTGTGGGGCGCTGAGGCTTGTCCACATTTGGTTTAGCCTGATCTTGTGGGGCCTGGGCTTATCCACATATTTCAGGCATTCACCGGTAACCGCTCCATGCGTTACCGGCATACCGCCTATCCCTGGGCATAAAAAAACCGCCGAAGCGGATTGGTTTTTACTGCTGTTTCAAATACGTCGCTGCCCTGAGCTGCAAGGCGATAATGTCATCCAACTCCTGCACTCTACCCTGCAGGACGCGCAAATTGGTTGAATCCTGGCACGTTGCCAGTTTCTCCAGCAGCAACTTGCGTCGGCGCAGAAGATACTCCTCCACTTCGTACTCCGGACGGTTGCTCACCGTCAGAACGGCTTCCGCCTCTTGCGGCTTCAGGTGCATGGGATTGGGCATAGAGTTCTTCCTCGGGTCTCAGGGCTTTATCCGGATCAATATCCAGGGATTTCAGGTATTCGTTATACAGATAGCGATGGTCAGTCATGGGACCCAACACCGGATTCATACTGACGTTCAGGGCATTCATCATCCGTTCTGACTGCAGCTCTTTGGCAACCAGCGCAGCACTGCCCATGGCCACCACATCCAGATCACCCCGCTTGGCATCTTCGCTATCACTCCAACGCATAGCGAAATTAAACAGACTGTCGATCAGTGGAACGGTTGCGTAGTCGTCTATATTTTTTACCACGCTTTTCAGGGCCACATTGGCCGCAGTCATCAGCATGCTCATACCGCTGGCGGTTTTGTTCAGGCTCTGGGTCTGTTCGCCATGGGTGTAACTGGGGAGTGACGTTTCTTCATCCGCAAATCTACGGAACATTTCAAAGATGCCGGACAGATCCTTCTGGTTACTTTGAATATTGATCGCCTGAATCATCGGCCCTTCACCAGCCTCGCCATCATAAAACCAGAGCCGATAGGGATAGATCTTCTTGGCATCTTCCAGGCTCATGCCTTCCGGTAATTTACTCACATCCATCTGGAACATGGGGCCAGCGGTCAGGGCTGCGTTATCCAGCAGGGCTCTGCCAGTGGAGTTCATTACATCCTGACTGTCGTTCATCATGTAGGGGATGCCGATACCCCAGAACCGATGCAGTACACTTTCGTAGGGAACAAAATTGTAGGGGATCGCTTCCGGCTTCAGCGGATTGAGCCGTGCCATAATCATCCGGCCATCGCAGATCCAGATATTGGCCTGGTATTCTGCCTGCTCATCAATATCGGTAACGCCATACTCCATCAGCTGATGGCCATCTACCGGCCCCCAGTACTCCAGCACATCAAAACGCTGGGGCGTAACGTACTGCTCATCATTGTTGTTAATGTTTCGCAGCTCCCGCTCGTAATCTTCAGGAACATGATTACCCTGGGGAGACTCCATCAGAATGGCGTGAATGGTGTCCTGTTCAAACCCGGGGCTACCTGCTAATTCTCTGAACTCATGTTTGGTTAGAATATGGCGTCGAAACAGATCGTTCGGCTTGCCTGGATCATGGGAATAAGGATCCGGAAACAGATCAAAGACACTGGCCCATTCAATATCCGGCTCAATGCTCTGGTGATCGGTGAGCTTCCATTCGTCACCTTCACTTTCCCACTTCTCATGGTTCCGAATATTCAGAGTGGATACCTTGATGCAACCGGTTCCCAGGGTTACCTGCTCACGAACCATTTTTTTGATTTCGGTAAGTGCGTTGGCATTAATCAGATAGTCCTTGATCAAACGCTTCATCTTCATGGCAGCGGTATTGGCCTTTTCCAATGCTTCCGCCAGCAGCTCCCGCTCCATTTCATCGTTACGTTCCTGGATGAGTTGGTTTCGGGTTCGGGGATCAAGTCGATATGGCAATAGTTCCTGAATAGCCATCATCCGGATCTGCTGCTTAATGGCGGCAGGAATATCAGACAGTGGACTGGGAACAATATCCCAAAAGGAATCCACATTCTGAAACAGCAGATCAATAAGTCTTGAATAGGCAGCATTGACTTTGGTGGCAGTGATCTTGATAAACACCCGGCTCAAGGCCTGCTGCTGTTCCATCACCTTTTCTTGCTCGGGACCGTATTCACCCTTTACCGCCCGCAGTGCATCCAGCCACTCATCTTCCACTTCCCGTCGTGCTTCCCGATAACCCTGCCAACGGCTGTAGAGATCGGAAGCAAAGGCATCACGCACCGCCTGTTCACGACGTTCGTTGTCCAGTGCTTCATCCAACTCCGCCTGAGTCACTTGATCCGGAGTAGCAACCATCACCAGTCCGTGTTCCATTACCTGACCTTCTTGCCTCTGCGACGCTGCCACTCAAGGCGATGACCGGCCATAATGGCTGGCCAGCGCCCCACCACTTGCTGAGTAAAAAGAATAATTGTCCGTTCCATCAGTAAGCCGATTTCCCTGGAGCCAGATACTTCAGCTCATTGATATTGATCTTCCTTCGGGGCAACTTCAGAACCATCTGCTGGGCGATGGCATAACTGATCACCCGATCATCGAAGCAACCTTCCTGGGCATTAGTGGCTCCGTTGTCTTCAATGACGTAGGTCTGGCACTCCTTTACCGTCTCTACGTTGCAGATCCCCGCATCACCATCCCTGAGCAATGCCGCCAGGTGATCAATCATTAACGGTTTTGATTTGGTCGTGGTCAGCCAGCCGATCCGCTTGGTGCGTTTCTGGGTGCGCTGGTCCACGGTGGTTTCCATGTAAAGATTGGGGTACTTCAGGTCTTTCAGTTTGGTGATGGTGGTCAGGCCGTGGTTGTTTCTTTCCACACCAATCAAAGCATTGTTGTAATAACGACCCAAGTGATTAAGCATCTTGCCCAGGTCATCCGGAGCAACATGGCCAGACCAGTGCGCCACCTGATAGCCAGAACGATCTAATACGTCGATAGATGAATAATCGCCGTGCTTGTGTTTGTCATTGATCGGAGCTAATCCTTCTGCCACATCGCAACCAATGACATACTGCTGACTCCCCTCCACTGGGTACCAGATGTTCAGTAATCCCGGTTTCTTCCGGTTCAAGCCATTGGGTGTTAACTCACACTGCCATTTGGATGAATAGCATTCCTGTTTAGCCGCTTCAGTATGTTTTGGATCAAAGACAGGCCGACCAGAGAACAGAAACGCCTCTTGGATATTGCAGGGGTATTCCTGTTTGAACTTGTCTTCGGATTTCAGCTCATAGATTTTCTGACGTCGCCACTGCAGCTGCCCATCATCCAGATCGTAAGTCTGTTTCAGGTATCGTTCGTCGGCATCTGTCGTGAAATCCTGGGGGACTTCGGCACGGTATTCGTCCTGCCAGAACCAAGGTATAAACACCAGTTCAAAATCACCGCGCCCAGCATCAGCGTCCATAACATAATCATAAAACACACCACCGAAGCCGTTAGCAGTGTTCTCCAGAATGACCTCAGTATTTTTTTCATTAGGTACTGCCTGTAACACACCCGCCAGGTGTTCATCCGCATTGGGCCAGAAGGCTACTTCCGATCCATGAAACAGCTGCGCTGTGGATGATCGACCTGCTCCCTTATTGCCAGCGGTTCCCACCCGATACCCAGAATCGTGGTAAAACTCCAACAGCTTGGAGCTTTTATTCTTGAGTTCCCTCTGGGTAAAGGGTGGCTGATTGTCGTGGTACCGCTGCACCATATCAAACAGGTTGGCGGTGGCATCGGCTTCATGGGTCAGGATGTAGGCCCGTAACCCCTTGCGATTGCTCACCAGCCAGTAAAAACGACCTTCAGTATAGGTGGAGCAGCCCTGTTGTCGTCCTTTCAGTACAACAATTCTCACCTTGCCCGTGCGCTGGCGTTGATCCTCGATGCGACTATCCAGGTAGAGCTGAGCCTTATTGAGTTGAAAGGGAATGACTTTGGCGCTTTTGGTGCGGATCTTCAGGCACTTGCTGGCGTAGAACTGAAACTCAGTCAACAGCCGTTCCCGGGCTGGCTTTACCCGTCTTTTTCTTCCAGCCATTCGTCCAGCGTCGGTATCTTTTCCGCTACCACGGTCTGCTCATGACGATCACGCCAGTGGTAGCGGTTTTTCATATACATAATCAGCATGGCTGGGGAAACATCCTTGTTCATACCCAGTGCTCCCTGCATGTATTTCTCTTCCCAGAATACTTCTGCCAGCACATCCGCCTGAGCTACAGCTTCAGCAAATTCCTCATACCTATCGATGTACGACAGAAACGTGTTATAGCTGATCCCCATTTCCGTAGCGGTAGCTTTCCTGCTCAGGCCTGTGCTCATCAACTCCTTCACCTGCTCGCACATCTCAGGAGTGTATTTACTGTGATTAGCCATGATTAGAAAAACTGTTTGATGGCAAAAGCGATAATGCCCGCCGTGGTGGTCGCTGCAATCCATTGAATCACACTGCTGATGGTGGAGTTTTTCAGTACTGATTTTTCGATAGCATCCAGCCGTTCCTCACTGCGTTTTTCTCGCAGTGCCAGGTTCACCATCCGCTCATCGTGCTTGGCCAGGGTCTGCAGGATCTGGGTAATGCCATCTAGCTTTTGCTCTATACGGTTGAAGCGGTCTTCATCACCCATAGCTATCTCCTTGCGACACCCTTCAGTTTTTCCAGCGTTCGGGCACCTCCCAAGCCCAACAAACAAAGCAGCAAAGTAATCACAGTGCTGGTATCCGCTACGGGTAACTGCTGTACCACTGCCAACTTATCCACAAGCATCAAACCAATGATGACCAGATCCCGAACAATCCAGGTCCAGGCAAGAATAAAAACACAGAGCCAACCAAGAGCAGGACGCCAACCGGAAACAAATACCGAAGGATGCTTTGCTTCTTCAATAGTTGCCAATGCCTGCAGAATATGAGGCTGCTGCAACTGGTGATTCAAAGACAGTTCAGCTTTGGCTCGTTCCTCATCGGAGGTAAACAAACCATCCAGACCACCCATCAGCTCTTTGGCAATCCCAGCCATAGGATTCAGGTTAATCATCATCTACCAACTCAAAGTGCGGGTAATCCTTAAACCGATGATCTTTCAGCTGACCATCCCGATCCCAGTCACCACCCCAACGCAGCTTGATTCCCATACCCTCAGCAACACCCAGCACATAGCCAGCAAAGTGCGCAAACCGTTGATAATCAAACCAGTCCAGCGGATAAGCCATAACATCCACAGCCTTACTGGGTAGTTCATTATGATTACTGTCTGGCCACTGCAACTCTGACTGACCATTTTCAAACGCCAACATCTGGGCTGCCTTGCCCCGGTGACCACAAATAATCGTGCAATCGTAATACTCAATCACTTTATTGAAGACACGCTGAAGCCGCTCATCACAAGTCGACAAATGTCGCCTGGACGAAGCGGAAAAGTGAAACATGAAGCCCCTTTTTTATAGTGGTTCAGTTTGGGAGTGGCAGATACTAAAAACCCGGCAACGGGGCCGGGCTTCTTTGAAGGATTCAGGCAGTGGGAATGTAAGTTATCGGGAACGCTCCCAGCATGAGCTTTTACCGTACTTTGTGGGTCATTTTTAGTCAAGGCTTTAGTTTTCATACTTAATGGCTCCAGCCTCTTCCAGTAATTCCTCAGCCCGACCTTCAGCCAACTTGATCCATTCACTGCACACTTCCTGACAGGCAATACGCCAGCGGTAAAGCGTCTTACGGCTTTTCCCGGTTATCTCAACTTTGCCTTTCTTCTGCTGCATATCAGGATGCTGCAATAGCCACATCAGATACAGAGAAAGCATCACCGGATTCTTGCGGATCGCTTTGGGTAGCCGCTCATCGTTCCTGAAAAGATTAGTCACCCGTAACCATGCACTGGAACGGTTCCCCTGATTATCGTCATAGCGAATAGTCAGAATGGCAAAGAGTTCCGGATTCATACGCTCCCGAAGATCCCCTTTGCGAATACCATGATCACCCAGTCGTTCATCCCGTGTACTTTGATATTCTGGTGCAACAGTCGTCTTTCGATAACCACTGTTGATATCCAACTGCCAGCTGACAGTTTTCATCATCAGTTCCGGGGTTCCGAAAATCCGCATCAAGGCTGGTTCCAAAGCAAAGTACATGGCATTCTCCTGATTCAAGCTTTGTTTTTGTACTTTGATCCATCAAAAACAGCGGGATCAGTCGCCGATACAGCCCACAAAAGTGTGCCGATAACGCCGAACATCCTCGCGGGTTCGTCTCACCAGCTCCGCTTCCGAGCCATAGAGTTCAACAAACAACATGGCATTGACGTGTATGGCATCCGGAAGGTACCGATGATGGCCAGGACACAAAGGCATGGTGTCAAAATGACTGGCCCGTCTTCCGGCTCCGGTACCTTTGCGCTGATGGTGAACCTCTGCTGGAGTATCGGGCAGACCAGAGATCCTGCAAACGATACAACTGAGTTGAGCAACATCCGAAAGGTATTGTTTTTCTTCCCTGGCCACCGTGATTCCTTACGCAAAATTCACCACTCGTTCCACCAGCTCATCCACCTTCGCACGACTCCAGCCCCGTTCCGGATCCAGTACAAAAGACAGCAATACATCCATCGCTGCTGAGTACAGCTGCTCAAATATCTCCTGGCTCATACTGGAAAACTTCAGGCTTCTGGCCCTGACTCTGACCCCACCATCCGGGTATCCGATCACATCATAAAATCCAGCCTTCACCGTTACCCAACGACGAAATTCATCGAAGTTTTTCTCCGGTGTAAACCACTGGTCAGTGCCCGCCATCCGGCACGGCTGTGGCTCAAAATGATCAAAGCCTAGCTTCAATAGAGCAAAGAACTTGCGATGAAAGTGCGGGTTACGGACCTTACGAAACTCTGCCCGAATCACCTGCCCGGTCTTCAGCTGCTGCACAAATAGCTGGTCATCGTCGGATACCGGCATCAGCATGTGTGATGTCACTTTCTGCAACGCCAGCTCCGCCATCAGATCACCTCCACAAAATGCCAGCAAAGCACCAGCACAACCCAAACCACCGCCAGCCAGACGCCATTCCTAAGCCCGTTCATCAGAACATCCCCATCAGTTTCTGCCGTGCACCCTGCCCATCCAGCGGGTCAATACCCTGTTCAGCCATGCTCTCCCTGACCAACTGATTTGAGTGAATGGCCGGATCAAACTGGTGTTCGATGGAAAGCTGATCTTCAAGCGGCGCACCGCTCAACACCCGGTTGGTCAGTGCCTGATAGGCATTGGCAAATTTAACCTTCACATCCCGGCACTCTTGCGCTGAACCAGCAGAGCGCAACTCATGCCAGCCTGCAGCCCGCCCCGCCATATACACCGCCCTATGCGACCAGGGATGGTGATTTGGAGAACCGGCATGGTCATTGGCTTCCTGCCAGGCTTTCGCCATCTCCGGCAGCCCCATTTCCTCCGGCTTCGGCTGGCAGAGCCGGCGAAACTCCGGAGCCGATGGCGGCCAGTCGCTCCCCTCCCGTTTCACCCGGCGAATGCCAAGCTCCAGCTGATTCGGATGCAGGTCCCTCAGAGTATCCAGCCACTGCCCGGTTCGATCCGCCAGGCCGTGCTCCCGTGTCCACTTCGCTCCGTACAGGCCGATCATGGTCCCAAACAGGTCCGCAATCTGCTTCGGGGTCGTACCAGTCGCGCTCCCGACACTTCGTGGCACTTCCCCCATCCAGGGGGTTGTGCGGTCGTCAGACTGCACATATGTCTTGTAAATATTTCTCTTATTCTCTTCTTCTCTATTTCTCTTATTCTCTAGGCGAGATTCTACCGAGCACTTGCCGAGCATCTTCCGAGCGTTTTCCAACAACTCTTCGGTTTGCTTCGAGCCCTTGTAATCACTGGCTTTTGCAACGGCCCTCTCAATAACGGGTATCACTCCAGGCAAGTCTTCCAGCAGCATCTGCGGCAGTTTCACCAGCAGCTTCAGGCGGGCATCAATCTGGGTGATATTGTCCACAGGATTGTGTTCCATAAACTGCGGAATGCAGATGTACTTACACTGGTCAGAGGCCAACAGGAAACCGCTCGTCGTTAGCTCGGCAATCGCTCGTTCAACGC
>NZ_JAHHPM010000204.1 GCF_024606345.1 Endozoicomonas sp. YOMI1 | reverse complement strand
CTCTGAGTACCAATACAGGGCACAGGGGCGGATCAGCTCGTAGTAGTGATGAAGTCTCTGTAATGGAGATGGAGTGAAGGGGCTGACCTATCCAGCGGAAGGATTAGATCAACCAAACGTGTGGGATGAATCTATGACTGAAGCAAAACCGTTCACAATTTCGAAAACATTAGTGGAACCTGTTTTTCACGAAAACTCCTATGGTTACAGGCCGAACCGCAGTGCTCTTCAGGCGTTGGCAGTAACGCGGAAACGCTGCTGGCGGCGAGACTGGGTAATTGATCTGGATATTAAAGGATTTTTCGACAATCTGGATCATGACCTCATGATGAAAGCGGTGAAGCACCACATTAAGGAACCCTGGGTGTTGTTGTATATCAAGCGTTGGCTGGAAGCGCCTGCTGATGATGGCAAGGAGTTGATTGAACGAAGTATGGGTACGCCGCAAGGAGGGGTTATCAGCCCACTGCTGGCGAACCTTTTTATGCATTATGCCTTTGATCATTGGTTGGAATGTAATATCCAGAATGTATGGTTTGAGCGTTATGCCGATGATGCGGTAATCCACTGTCGTACAAGGCAGGAAGCAGAGTCTACTTTGGAACGGGTCAGGCAACGTCTAAAAGACTGTGGTCTGACGCTGCATCCGGAAAAGACGAAGCTTGTGTATTGCATGGATGTGGATAGACCAGAAAAGCATGAGAATACATCGTTTGATTTTCTGAGCTACACCTTTCGCCCAAGGATGACCAGAAGCCGGTATGGGAAGTACTTTGTCAGTTTCCTGCCCGCAATAAGCAAGGCTTCGGCTCAGCATATTCGGGACACTATCAGGGATCTGGAAATACCAACCAAGCGATCATTCTACTCGCTGGATGAGTTGGCGAAGTTGATCAATCCCTATGTTCAGGGCTGGATCAATTACTACGGTAAATTTTACCGATCGGAGTTGAAAAGAGTTCTGAATTATGTGGAAGCAACGCTGGTTCGCTGGGCAATGGGTAAATATAAGAAATTGAGGGGTCGGAAAAAGCGAGCTTCCTGCTGTTTGGGGAAGGTGGCAAAACGAGCCCCGAGGTTAATGGCACACTGGCGAATAGGCTGTGTGTCAACGGTTGGATAGGAAGAGCCGGATGAGGGGAGACCTTCAAGTCCGGATCTGTGAGCAACTGAGGGGGAGGTTCCTTCGGTTGACTCGACTGGGGAGGGCTGGAGAAAGACCAGCCTTACCCGATTTAGGTGGCTGGACGCGGTTCAAAGCTGATTTTAACTTTGTAGCCAATTGCCTTAGCGTAATCTTCGATTGTTGAGAGCTTTGGGGATGTTTTGGAATTAACATTTTCTAGTCTGGAAATGTTGCTTTTCTGCGTGTGGAGCATTTCAGCCATCTCTTCTTGAGTAAGGCCAGCTTCCTTACGCATCGCTATGAGTTTTTTTCTCAACTCATAGGAAAGTTCTTGCTGCTCGTACTCCTCGCGAACTTCAGGATCAGCAAGTGCTTTTTTCTTAAAATCAGCGAATGATGGTCTGCTCATTTTTTCACCTCCTTCATCCGTTTTTTGGCAAGATCCAATTCCTTTTTTGGTGTTTTCTGAGTCTTTTTCACGAAGGAGTTCAGAATGATAATTTCTTGCCCCTTCATCATACAGTACAGAGAACGACCGATACCTTCCTTGCCTTTTGCTCGAATTTCAAAGAGACCGTCGCCCATCGGGGCTGTGTAAGGTTTACCAAGAGCAGGGCCAAATTCTTCAATCATTTCAATGATATGGATGAAGTTAGCCAATATACCTTTTGGAAATCCTAATGTCTCTTCCTCTATCTTCTCGTTATAAAACGTAACCTGCCACTTCAAAAAAGGTTATCATATTTGATAACTATTGCAAGAAAAAGTTCCCGAGTGCTGAATGGATGTTTGAGTGCCACCTAACGCAGAGCTAAGCGGCGGCGCGTCTAGCTCCGTCCGCTGGATGCTCTTGTTGAACCAAGCCGCTAACGCGGCAAAAAATACCTTTTATCCTCATTCCTCTGCAATTTCCAATACTTCCTAATACCCCTACCACTCCGGTGCGGCTTACTATAAGGAAGCAACATGGAACATTCTGAACAAAAACGGTTTGAAAAACTGTACCAGAAACACCTCACCACCCTGAAACTCCAG
>NZ_JAHHPM010000203.1 GCF_024606345.1 Endozoicomonas sp. YOMI1 | reverse complement strand
TGACGTATATTGGTGAGCAGCGATTCCTTATCGGTACCGGCAATCTGGTGTTCCACTCGTAGTTGGCGTCGAAGTGGTCTTCCAGGGCACGTTTGCCCCGTCCCGTCACCATGCAGATATCAGCCAGATTTGCTTCCAGGGCTTCTTCAACCCCGTATTCAATCAGCGGTTTGGAGACCACCGGCATCATCTCTTTGGGCATGCTTTTGGTGGCTGGGAGAAAGCGGGTGCCGTAACCGGCGGCGGGGAAAAGGCATTTTTTCAGCATCGGGTGGAACATCTCTTTAAAAAAAACTACTATTCATAAAATGTAAGGCAAAACAATAAAGGTAAGGCAATGAATATCTCAACAGCAACTGTCACCAGCAAGGGGCAGGTAACCATTCCGGCAGCTGTACGAAATGCTCTGAGTGTGGGGCCCGGAGATCGTATTCAGTTTATTGAAGTAGCACCCGGGCGGTTTGAAATGCTGGTTGCCAGTAATGACGTTAAAGCGTTGAAAGGCATGATTAAGGCAGACCATCATGTATCCATTGAAGAAATGAATGAGGCCATTGCAAACAGAGGTAACGAGTCGTGATTGGCCTTGATACTAATATTCTGGTTCGTTATATCGTTCAGGATGATTCATCACAATCTGCCGTTGCCACCAAGCTGATTGAATCCCGGCTCTCAACAGAAAACCCCGGGTTCGTATCACTGATCACCCTGATTGAAACGATTTGGGTTCTGGATTCCTGCTACCAACAATCCCGGCAAGAGCTGACTGCAATCCTCCGCCAGTTGATCACTACCCGTCAGCTATTGGTGGAGCGGCCGGATATTGCCCATCAGGCCATACAACGATATGAGTCTGGCAATGGTGATTTCAGTGATGCTGTCATCTGTCTTATCAATGCTGAATATGGCTGTGATGAAACACTGACTTTTGATAAGAAAGCCAGAACCGTTGGAATGACATTATTAAAATAACAAAAACCTACTTTGGCAGCGGATATTGCCGTTCTATATGTTTAGCCCGATGTGGATAAAGCTT
>NZ_JAHHPM010000202.1 GCF_024606345.1 Endozoicomonas sp. YOMI1 | reverse complement strand
TTGTGCAACAACAGGATAAGATTGCGGCTGGGCGCAATCTATCCTTATTCGTTAGTTGCGTACTTCCGAGATGACTGCATTTTTGTTCATTGATCGTAGGGTAGTTGTACAGCTTTCCATAAGAGCTATATGACCTTGCTTAAGAGTTTGACCATAGCTGACTAATGAGCTGAAGTGCGCCACTGCTTGTTTGTGATGTAACTCTTGACCAGTTTCTTCGTATAGTTTGTGCGCATACTCATACTTAGCAATTAAATCATTATTCAATCTGATTGAGTCAATCATAGACCTGCCAAGGTGATAAGTTCTTATGATACTTCTTCGTAAATCATTATCTTGAATTCTGCCAATTATTAAAGTGTTTCCATTGTAAACCGGGAAATAGTCACCCACTAAAGGATAATAAGACATTAATGCTTCGCCTTCCTTTAGGCTGGCTAAAGATGGTCCTAGCTCTCTTTGATAGCCATCTAGAACGATTTCGAGTTCGTCATAAATTCCCTGAAGAAGGCTTGTTACATTTTTTTGATCTTCTTCAGCACTTTGTTCTTTTTGGTTTTCAAATGCTTCTTTAACAGATTTTAAAGCATAATGGCCTGTGATGATGCCACCAATGACTGAACCAAATATTGCACCAATCGCAGATACTATTTCCACTTTATTATTCCTTAATGACAGTACTTCGTATCTTACAGAAAGAGGCAGAAAAACCAATGATTTTTTTGATGTAGTTGTTTATGGTGAAGCAACTAACGTCTGCATAAGCGGCGGCGCGTCTAGCGCCGTCCGCTGGATGCTCTTGTTAGAAGCCGTTTTTTTAACCAAAATTTCTTCTGATTACCTTCATCATCTCCTGCATTACTGGAGACTCATTGTGGTTTTTTGTTGACCTTTTGGGCATGAACTTTTGAGATAAAGGTAAGTCTTTAAAAGGAGCTTTTGGGAAAAGGTATAAATGGTTGTCCCCTTGAAGCATACCACAATTTATACAAGTGTTTGCCCAATATGCACCGCCAAACTGTTTCGAATATTTATGCATGATTGTTACAGGTCTTGGTAGTGGTGGTTCATCTTCACAGAATGGAACTCCTTGCCACCAGAAAACGGGAATCCGTTCTTTGCATTTGAAACAGGTTTCTATTCCTGCAACATAATTTGCTTTTTCAGAAAAGCCCTTCAGAGAATATAATGAACGATCAATATTCCATCTATCAGCAACAGAAATAATATCTGAAATATTGGATTTACACTTTCCGCAGTATTTACCTTTCAATCCTTTCTTTGTTGGAAGCCATTTATAGGGGTTCTGGATAATATCTTCAGCATTTACTTCAAGCCAATATATTGGAAGATTTTTTGCCTTGTAGTCGTCAACAGCATGAGTTACCAAGACTTCAATGGCTAATGATTCTATTTTGTTTCTATAACCAACCACATCACAAACGAATTCTCCAACTCTTCTTTCTTCTTGAGCACCTGAAAATGTTTTTGGCTCTAAATTTATTTCATAGTCGCATTTACAGTTCGAGCATTCGTTCTGTATGGTTATCTTTCTACCATTTTTGTAGTTATCAACAATTGACTTAATGATTAAGGATTTTGCTGTTTTGTGAAGGATTGATTCCTGATTACATGCAGAGTTGCTAGGGTGAGAAAAATGCTTTGTTCTGAACTCTCCCTTTTTCAGAATCAAATTCCCTTCACAAGAAGGGCAAAAATATTCTTCATTTTTCGATGCTTCTTCAGGGCTTACTAGCTCTCCCCCGATTGTTAATCCAAGAGGAACCTTAAGTTGATTCATTGCTGATGTTTCCTCGATGTGAAGGCTTCTAACAGTCGTTTATACGAATCAGTTTCGCATAACATACTGTAGATTCGCTATACGTACCAGCCGACACC
>NZ_JAHHPM010000201.1 GCF_024606345.1 Endozoicomonas sp. YOMI1 | reverse complement strand
TATCTTGATTAAAAATTTAACCAGGCAGCTTGAGCCTGAGATCATAACAACGAATATTGCGTTCGTTGCGGTTTAAATCAAGAGCGTTTCCAGTTCATCAGGTTAGGCTTCGTCTTAAGCACTGGTGGTTTTGGCAGATACTTATAGGTATTGGGTAAAATATGAGCTGGGTGTCACTAGCTGAATCAATGGAATGAAACTGGTTCTAAGCTCTGAGGATTGTGGAAGTATGAAGCTTGTAGTAACTGGGTTGCTCTGTTTGACACTCTCCACCTTGACGGTTGCAGATACAATGTCGAATGGAATCTTTCAGTTAATCAACCAGCGGTTGAACTATATGCAGGATGTAGCCTTATTCAAGGCCAAAAACCACAGTCCGGTCGAAGATCTGGTTAGAGAAAAGCAGGTGCTTGAGAAGGCATTGGTCGATGCGCAGCAGGCAGGTTTACAACCGGACTCTATTGCTGGTTTCTTCCAGGCGCAGATGGATGCTGCCAAGGCGATTCAATATCGCTATATGGCTGACTGGTTATCTACTCATCCTGAAAATAGTGAATATCGGGATTTAGCTTCTGAGGTCAGGCCAAAGATTTTGGCGCTTGGTGATGAAATTGTGGTTAGAATCAGCGAATACCTGAAAGATGGAGGGTCTTTTGACAATAAACTGCAGAAAGACTTTGTCAGAACAGTGAATACCAAGCATCTATCTGAAAACGATAAAAAGAAAATGTTTGAAAGCCTTCAGATGATACGTTTGATCTAGAGCTAGCACTTATCAATAACAAGTTCAGTGTAGCCTGTGGATGAATCAAAAGCCCTTGAGAAGCTCAGCTGTGGGTAACTGTGAATAATCACCTCTGCAGTACTATCAACGATATTTCCTTCTAGCACGTGTCCTCCAAAAACATGCCCTTTGCCATCAGCCACCGCGATGTGGATATGCTGATGATCTGGTGTCAGTGTTCCCATTATAGAGACGATTTCAAAAGAGCTCTCAGTAACTAACGTCGTTTCGGCACCTGCAAGACGCAGGTTTATTCTGGACAGACTGCCAACACAGGATACCAGTGAACCTGCAGAAATTCGGTGCTTATTAACCAGTTCCTGTACGGCTATTTTCAGGTCAGCGCCTTGGGTAAGGCGGTTTACTATTACGGAAATACTCATTGATTTATTAAATATCACCTGATCTTCCAATCAGCTTATCCTTCTCAGGATTTATGTAAAGCACCGTGGAATGAAATGATCATCTGGCCAACTCGATAATAAAAATACGATGACAGGCTATTGTCAGGATAGTTATAGCTGGACAGTTGAAATAAGAAGCAACGAATGCAACAAGCCCTGCTAGACTTGGCCTGTGCAGGCCTTTTGGTCGCAATAATACAGTTATTTCCCTGTTTCCAGGGTGGTTTATTGTATTTAGGACTGGCATAAAGGCAGCTTGAACCTTGGATCATAACAGCGAATATTGCGCTCGTTGCGGTTTTAATCAAGAGCTCATTGAAGAGTGTTTTAATGCGGTAACTGCCGAATGCTGATAAAGCAAAGCCCCGTTTAACGGGGCTTTGCTTTATAAACAGGCTTTTATGCAGCTTGAGAACTCATTTGAATGGGTACATTCAACCTGTTCACCAGGAAGTTCATCAATACACCATACATAGGGAGGAAGAACAGCATACTGATGGCCAGCTTGTAGCCATAATCCACCAGGGCAATCTCCATCCAGTGTGCCGCCATGAATGGGTCTGATGAACCGGCAAAGGCAAGGCTAAAGAAGCTCAGGGTATCAATCAGGTTACCGACAATGGTCGAGCAGGCTGGTGCTACCCACCATATTGCATTTTGACGCAAACGGTTGAAAACGGTGATATCCAGGATCTGCCCAATCAGGTATGCCGCGAAGCTGGCAACGGCAATTCTGGCGACAAAGACATTAAAGCTGGCAAATCCCTGAAAGATTCCATCCACGAACAGTACTGACACAAGATAGGAGATCAGCAGGGCCGGGAACATGGCGGAAAATATGATCTTCCGGGCCTGCTCAGACCCGTAGAATCTTACGGTCAGGTCTGTGGCCAGGAAAATAAACGGGAATGTGAATGCTCCCCAGGTGGTATGCATACCAAAGAATTGAAACGGTATTTGTACCAGATAGTTACTGGCAGTGACGGTAACGATATGGTAACTATTCAGTGAACCCAGCAAACCAGCTTACCAGACTGGTAAGGAATACCT
>NZ_JAHHPM010000200.1 GCF_024606345.1 Endozoicomonas sp. YOMI1 | reverse complement strand
TTTTTATCCTCAATTTTCTGCCGTCCTCGCTACGGGGTCGCCTAGACGGGCGCTACTCTCGGACAGCCTCCTAGGGCGGCAAAAAAAGTAAAACGATAGCAGTGGTAGGTATTACCTGCAGCCTGTTGATCAGTTCGTCCATATTAAACTCTTGATGGTCGTTATCTGGCAATGTGTAATTTCAAGTCAGTTAAATCATCCGCACTCAACCGGTACCTGGGTAAGTGTGCAAAGGCATGAATTATCAGGCTTTATTGATTTTCAAAAAACCGAAAGTCAGGGCATAAACGAAGGTCACCGGCCCATAGGCCAGCCACCATAGTGAGCGATAAAGTGGGCGGTAAAAGCTTTTTCTGCCAACACCAACTCCCAACAGCCAACAGGCCAACAGCCACCTCCCCAGTTTCCTTATAGACGAAACTCAATGCATGACGTACACTTTTTTTTATTTATACGCCAGGGTGATTGTTATGCACAAACTGACACTTCGGGTAGAAGACGAGCTGGTCGATAGTGCGAAAAAATACGCTGCACTGCACGGTAAATCGTTATCACAGCTAGTGGCCGACTATTTTGCAGACCTAACCCGCCAACCAACAGAAGATGAACCATTACCGCCGTTAACCCAGAGTCTGACAGGGTTGCTGGCAGGTGCTGAAATGGAAGATGCAGAAGAACAGTACAAAAAATATCTGGAAGACAAATATTTATGAAGATTCTGGTGGATACCAACGTCATATTGGATGTACTGTTCAAGCGAGAGCCCTTTGTGGATTACTCATCATTGATTATGGGCAGAGTCGAACGTAGAAAACTTGATGGCATACTCTGCGCCACAACCCTGACCACCATTCACTACCTCACCTGCAAAACTATCGGCAAGAGCAAAGGCAGTGCCGCTATCAAAAAATTGCTACAGATTTATCAGATAGCGCCGGTGGACCACCAAATATTGATGTGCGCACTTGCGAGTGGCTTTAGCGATTTTGAAGATGCCGTACTGGACGCTGCTGCAATTCAGGTCGGAGCCGAAGCCATCATCACCCGTAACACCAAAGACTTTCGGTTATCAGAAATACCGGTGTTTACCCCAGAAGAATTCATGATAAAGAAGAAAATATGATTTTATTTGGTCAACTACTTACAGTCCTTGGTTGGCAACCCTCAGATTACTGTTACTTAACCGCCGAAGAATATTTAGAAGAGCAAACAGGCAAACCAAAGAATAGAAAAAGGAAGAGAAAAAACAGCCAGTAATTTCCTCCCATCATGACTCAAGAACCGTTTTCACATTCCAGGAGTGCCAGCGCTGAACATCTGTTGCCCATGAATCTCGCCCCAGATGATTTGAAAATAGCGGATTGGTGGAATCAGGAGTAGATGTGTTTCCCCAACCACTCACGTTTATAGACATTCCAGCAAAATGAACTGCTGAACAGAACAGTAGTCTGTTTTTTATGTTTCATGAATTAGTGAAATAAATTATGAATAGAAGCTCTGCAGGTATCAGTCGTAAATACGCAAGATCAGATAATGATTACAA
>NZ_JAHHPM010000199.1 GCF_024606345.1 Endozoicomonas sp. YOMI1 | reverse complement strand
AATAAATGACGTACTCTCTTCACTTTTTAAAAAATGGGTGTCCTTTTTATTTTATTTTAAAGTGGGTGTCCTTTTTATTTCCTTTTTATTTCCCTTAAAAAGTGGGTGTCCTTTTTATTTGTTTTAAAAAGTGGGTGTCCTTTTTATTTTCCTTTTATTTGTTTTAAAAGTGGGTGTCCTTTTTATTGTCCTTTTTATTTGTTTAAAAAGTGGGTGTCCTTTTTATTTAATATTTAATATTTAATAAGGACACTTCTTGGACACATCGGTCAGTTGGAACATATGAGCTAGAATAAAAAGCAGGGGAATCAAGAAGTCAGAAAAGATAAATGGCGGTGAGGGAGGGATTCGAACCCTCGGTACGCGATTAACGTACACACACTTTCCAGGCGTGCTCCTTCAGCCACTCGGACACCTCACCATTTGCTCAAAGCGTTTATCGCCCCGAACAGGTGGCGTACTTTATATCACCTTCACCACAAAGGCAAAAAGAATATATACCTAGAAAAAATTACCGAAGGCGATTCAGACCAAACATTTTGCCCAGAACGTTCTCAAGAACGGCGGTTGGCAACAGGGCTTTCAACAATGGCAAAGCCCGGCTGCCATTGGCCAGACGGATAATATTGAGCCTGCGTCCGGACTCCAGTTTATTGATCAGGTCACGACAGAAGCGATCTGCCGGTGTTGGGTTATCCTGTGAAGCATTAGCTCGTGCCCTGACCTTCGCTGCAATGGGCATATAGAGGCTGTCTGGGTTGAACACTTGTTGCAAAACCCGGCTGGCATTATCTGCAAACTGTGACTGGACGGCACCGGGCTGGACCGTTACCACCCTCACTCCAAACGGCTTCAATTCCATTCTCAGCACATCAGACAGTGCATTGATGGCCGCTTTGGAGGCACAGTAACAGCCCGAAAACGGGGTAAACAGAACACCGGAGATACTGCCAATATTGACGATCATACCCTGTTTGCGGGCACACATATGAGGAGCCACCTTACGGATCAGGGTCATGGCTGCAAACACATTGGTGGCAAACTGTTGCTCCAGCTCTTTACCGGGCATATCAATCAATGGCCCCATGCTGCCATAGCCAGCATTATTCACCAGCATATCCAAATGACCATCGCTGCTGAGAATATGCTGCACAACCTCATGCACCTGTAGCTCATTGGTCACATCCAGCTCCAGTACCTGGATATTCTGATCTGCCAGCTTCTGAATGCTTTGCAGTTTACGGGCGGTTGCCCAGACACGATAGCCTCTTTGCTGAAACTCCAGAGCCAGTTCCCGGCCAATGCCACTGGAACATCCGGTAATCAGTACATTTTTATTGTTGGAAGGCATGGTTTATCTCTTTCAGACTTAGCGTATATGAGAATTGTTTTTCAGATGTAATACCAACAGAGCACCAGCTTACTGAAATCTCAACTTCGACAAGGCGGGGAAAAATACGCAATGGTCACTTTTAGGGGGTATCTTCTGATCGGAACTGCTGCTCATAGTCTGACCAGGTGTATTCTGGATGCTCCTGCTCCAGCCTCGCCAGTTCCGCTTCAAGAGAAGGCAGCTCCCCTTCAGGCGAAGGCAGATCAATGCCCAGCTCTGAAAGTTTGGACTCCAGCACAGAAAAATCCGGCGTAGTCGGGAGTTCACCGTCACCTGGAACGGTACAGTCTTCAGCGGAAAGATCAGTCTGGTACAAGCTGTCAGTGGCCTGGGCAAATTCCGGGCCGGGCCTTGCCTCCAGTGAAGCCAGATCAGGTGAGCTATGGTTCTGATGATGGGCAACAGGCTGTTCTGTATTGTCAGGAGTCTGGTCAGCAGCTACATCAGTTTCATCCTGTGGATAACGTTCCGCCTCATCTGCGGCCGGTTTATCCACAACTGGCCGGGATACCGGTTCTTCATCGACGGCTTCTGCTGGTTCGTTCGGCTGTTCAGTGGCGACGGCAAAAGTGGAGGCTCCTGTGGTCTCAGGTACCGACTCTTGCGCAGAGGGCACGGCCCCCTGATGGGCAGTAATTTCATCAACCGTTGCAACGGCTGGATGTGGTGCCTCCGTCTCAAGCGCAAGTAACTCTTCTGCCTCCAGCGGCTCCAGGTCCGCTGTTTCCAGCGTCTTGGCAGGCAGTTCCTTCTTGACCCGAACCCCCAGTGCCAGAAACTGATCCGCCTGGGCAATCAGGTTTCCGCGACCGTGCTTCAGTGTGCCCATGGCATCATCGTAAGTGGTACGGGCATTACCCAGTTGGACATCCAGCTTCTCCATTTTTTCAACAAAAACACGAAGTTTGTCGTACACCTGACGGCCTTTGTCAGCCAGCTTACGGGTGTTGGCATTCTGCCGCTCAATGGTCCACAGGTTGGCAACGGTGCGCAGGGTTGCCAGCAGGGTAGTCGGTGTAACAACCACGATGCGCTGCTCAAATGCATCATTGAACAACTTCTGGTCATACTGGAATGCCGAGATAAATGCAGGCTCTATGGGCATGAACATAAAGACAAAATCCGGGGCCTTGATTTCCGGCAGGTTCGGATAGTCTTTCTGGTTCAGGCTGTTAATATGGTTGCGGATGCTCTGGATATGGCGGCCCATGGCAGCATCACGGTCAGCATCGGTCTCAGCGTTGACAAACGCCATGTAGTCCACCAGCGACACTTTGGAATCGATAATCAGGTGTTTGCCTTCGGGCAGGTGGACAATAAAGTCAGGCCGCTTGTTCTGGCCATCTTCATCCCTGAAATTGGGTTCCCGCTGATATTCCTGCCCTTTGATCAGGCCACTGCTGTCAAGAATGGTCTCAACCTGCATTTCACCCCAGTTGCCCTGGAGTTTCTTGTCACCCTTCAGTGCCTTCGCCAGGTTCTCGGCATCACCGGTCATCTTACGGTTGAGCTGATGCATGGTTTCCAGCTGCTGCTTCAACGCTGCCCGGCTGGCACTGTCTTCCCGGTGGGCCTGTTCAACCTTGTTACGGAATTCACCCAGCTGCTCCCTGAAAGGAGCCAGCAGTGAATGCAGCTGCTCATGGTGCTGGTCAGAGAGTACTTTTCCCCTGGCTTCAAAGATTTCGTGGGCCAGGTGTTTGAACTCCTGTTTGAGAGCTTCCTTGTTTTCCTGAAGCTGCATGAGGGCTTTCTGGTTCTGCGCCTGTTGTTCTTCAAGACGGGTTTCCAGCTCCTTTACCCGCTGTTCAGCCTGACTCCGGCCAGAGCGCTCAGCAGTCAGTTCTTTCACCCGATCCTGAAGGTCCCTGCTTTTTTCCGCTTCACGCTTGCGCTCTGAAATCAGCATGGCCTCTAGGCGCCCGACCTTCACCTGATGCTGACTGACCAACTCGTTAAGACGCGACGTCTCCTGGTGCAGAAGGGCTTTAGCAGAATCCAGCTGTTCCTGCATAAGCATGCCCTGGTCGGCCAGCTCGTCCTGCAGGTCGGCTTTCTGCTCCGTCAGCTGGGCAATCTGCAGATGCTGGGCATCCACTTCCCGCTCCATTTGCAATCGAAGGCTGTGCTGGGTCTGTCGGCAGACGAACCACGCCATTGCAAACGACAGCAGTGAAGCAACAGCAACTACAACGAGGGCAGTAAGCGTCATGAAACAATCTCTCTGGAATTACACTTAAAATCTTTTGACAGGTTCGTCGAGAAAAAAGTTCAGGTCAATAGCAAAAAATCTTGCCAAAGACCTGACTTGCAGCATTTATAGCTGAAAAAAGGGTTGCAATAGCCGTGGAACCAGCCCTTTAAAGCGGAGAGGGCCATCCGTTGCAATGAGACAGATACAGCCTTCATGGGTATCAGCAACCGGCTGATGGGTGATATCCGGGTCAACATCCGCCACATCGCCCACAGAGAAACGCCCCAGCTCATCGCTGTAGGAGCCCTTAAGAACCAGGGTCAGCTCAGAGCCACTGTGGCCGTGGGACGGCATGAAGGTACCCGGAGCAATTTTCAGCAGTCGCAGCTTGCCCTGAGAGGCTGGCAGAATAAATTGCTTCATGCCCGGAGCCATGGTGCGCCAGTGGAGATCGCTGAACCACTGGCCAATCATTGGGCGCAGAGGAGCCGGAATATCGCCATCGGATTGATCGTCTGGTATTTTCTGAGTTTCGGAATATACCTCGTCGACCGGTTCCTCCAACATGGCCAACATCGAATCCCGGGAGCTTTGGGATATGGATTCCACCGGTTCCTGCTCCATCAGCCCAAGGCCGATCAGCTCAGCGTCCGCAACCTTGTCATGACAGTGGTCACAAACCGCCAGATGACAGGCAACGACCATGGAGAGCGCGTCCGGCAAGCTGCAGGCACCGTAGCTGAGCAGGGTGCTGTCATCGGGGTGGTGATTGCAGTTCATGACACACCTCCAATGCGAACCCGTAATTTATCAAACGCCAGCCTGAGGCCAGACTTGACACTGCCAATGGGCATGTCCATATCTTCGGCGATTTCTCGATGGGATTTTCCTTCGTAATACACTTTATAAACCAATTGAGCCTGTTGCTGAGGCAGGGCACCCAGGGCATCTTTTAATCGCCCTGAATCATAGGCCGCCATACTGGGCGTATAACCTGCCTCGGGATAACTGTTCAGCGGGGAGAGCATGTCAGGCTTATCTTTACGAAGCCGATCGATCCATAGATTTCTGGCGATACGAAAAATCCATGTGGACGCTGTCGCTTTAGCAGGATCGTAGCTGGAAGTCTTGCGCCATACCGATAAAAGGGTTTCCTGAACCAGCTCTTCAGCCAGCTCTTCATTAGCCCCTTTTCTGACCAGAAAGCTTTTCAGCCGCGGGGCGAAATAGTCGTAAATCTGCATAAATAGCTTTTTATCGCGACTTTTCGCCAGATCGACAAGAATATGCCTGAAGTCCTGCTTTTGCGCTGCCTGATCAGGTTTGAATTCCATAGAGGTTTCAACAAGCCGAAGATGTGCCATAATTTTTTGATTTTCTTATACATAGGCGATTATACGTAAAAAGTGCCAATAAAGATCTCTTACGGTGAATACAACCACTGATCCGCATAATACCTTTATTAAATGTCCTGCATAGCTTTTCCTCAACAGAAAATAGCGGTTCTCTGATGATCAGCTTTATTTAATTGTTACTTATATACCCCCCATTGGATGATGCTTTAGGACAGATTTGGTAACAGCTTCGTTGCGGGACAAAATACTGAGTGGAAAACGAAGAGTTGTATTCTCAACTCCTCAGGGTCTGTTGATGGATTTAAGTATGTTCTTCTCTCTACCTCAATCTGAGAGGTAGAGAGGGTGATTGAAAAGCCAAATTCACTCTAACATAATTGACACACGTCAGTGCTATAGCAACTGTGGGAGACGCAGATTTGGAAGGTCAGGCTTATTACTCCCTACCCAATTCATCAGACTATGCACGCTATTTACATTGGGTAAGCCTGTGATCGTTTTCACCCATAAAATACCTACCTCTTTTGCAAATATCTCGCTGGCTGGCTCACGTGTAGAGATTTGATGTCTGCTCTGTGTATGAAGGGCTACCGGGTTTATTCCACTGGTACCCAAACTGTCTGATGCAACATCAGATTCAAGTTGATCACCATCAGGCATCACACAATCAGTAACATCAAACATCTCAAAACCAAAAGAACGCTGCGGTCTCCACCGCTCAACCTCATTCAGTACACTTTGCGGCTGCATCTTCAAATCAATTCCGAAGGGGATACCAAAACCAGCTTCCGCTGATGTAGCTACTTCAGCGCTCGCACCCAGAGCTGTGAGCACTGGTGCGACCAGGGTAAAACCAATATCTTCCAGACTGCTATGATTATCCCCTCCTGAACCATGGGCAAAACTGACTGTATTCTCTCTAGCCAGATTTTCATTTAAAGACCAGTGTGCCTCATGAAACCTATTCCCCTGCTTTAAGCCCTCAGGCATCCGGAGATTCGCCCCCATAGGGCTATAATTTTTACGAACAAGGCTACGTCTGTAAATTTCACGATGGTGATCAGGCATGATGCTTTCCAGTTCTACTTTAAAGCTAGCGCCGTTAAAATCGCTCTCATCAGGAGCAAAAGCATAAACCTGCACAAGTTTTATCTTATCCGGCCAGTTATTGCCGTATTTATAAGCTTCTATCATTCTTTCCTGGATATCGAATGGCAGAAATTCAAGAGGAAGATCAGTGCTGGTTACAAGGGATTTTATCTTCTCAGAAGATGGCTTAATGCCCAAACTGGAGATACAAATAGACTGGTCATCAAAAATTGTCGTTTTCGTAAATCCCAACTCACTGGCAAATGACGCCAGGCTATCACCATTAGCCAGGACAGGTCTGGTCTTCACAGGTTCTGCCTGCAGATGAATATTTTGCCCTAACGGCGAATGCGTTACTGTTTGCCGGGGGACGTTCTGGCTGCTCTGAACAGTTTGACGGGTAGTTTGTCCTGCCGACGACGATTGTGATGAAGCAAACTTACTTAACAGGGCGGACATATTGCTCGTCGCCACCGCAAACCCTGCTTTTGAAGCGGTTCCCTTCTTACCAAATGCTGCCATCTCTTTTTGAAACGCAGCGACCCCTTGCTGCAGTAAAACATCCGGATTAGGCTCAACGGCATTTACCTGCCCCTGATCCCCACTTGTTTCAAGGAGACTTAACTGTTCATGCAAATTGATAAGTCTGGTTTTCAACTCTGCCCGTTCAGGTTTGAGAGCCTGATCAGTGAGTGTGCCAAGCATCTGCGTTGCTTTTTCCAGGTTACTTCTCGCCTGCGTAAGAAGATCCTCTTTAGAAGAGGAATCCGGGTTGCCGGTTAAAGCTTCAATCGGTGCTTCTGCGGCATCCAGCGCTTTTTTAATGTTATCTACTGCGGTTTGATGCTGGTTACCACTCACAGGATGACCGCTAACCCCAGTGGATTGTCCGCTAGTTTCCCCTCCGCCCTGAAGCCGTGTCAATCTTGCGACCAACTTGGCATTCATCGTTTGCAATCGAACCCGTTCATCCCGATGATCCGAACCCTTTACCTGAAGTATTTTTTCATTTATCTGATCCAGAATCCCCTGAAGTTCATCCATATGAGTTTGATTGAGAGGAATTCCATCAACGGCTTGTCGCAATTTTTCTGCACCACTTAAACGGCTATCAGCGTCGCCAATTAATTCATGGATGCTGGTTATCACTCCATCAACCTCTCCCTGAACAGAAGATTGCATATTTGAAGCCGCTGTCTGTCCAGTAACTCTCAGGCCTTCAAACTTTTCCAACCTCTCCTTCAAATTGCTCAGTTTAGCAAGATTATCGTCCTTTCCCTCAAGCACAACCAGTGGGGTGGCAATAGTCAATGCTGATTTGGCCTGCTCAACCAGGTATGCCTCTGGATTACCGCTAACTTCATGTTCCAACGCTTTTATTGTCTTTTCTGCTATTTCAAGCTCAGCGATAAAATGCTGTTTTTTTACGTTTTTTTGAATATCAGAAAAACTGTTTCTAAGACTACCTGATTCCCTCATCAATTCATTGCGCGGCCCACCAGAGGGAAAATTTCTGATAGATTTATCAAATTCATCAAGTTTTGTAGAGAAAGAATCAACATCCTGTAGTGTTTTTTGAAACTGAAAACCATCGAGATCACTTTTCAGGCATTTTAAGGTATCGAACGCAGCAACTACTGTAAGCCACTCACCAATACTGGCTGTTAACGCGCTCAATCGCTCCTTGAGCTCTGCCTTCTCAGACTCAGACTCTGCAGAGCTGAGCTTGTCAATCTGCTTATCTAAACCTTGAATTTCCCGCTCAAGAGCCTTGACTTCATATTTGTTGCCTGTTTTTGGCTCCTTCTGTGCCAACGACTGTTCCAGCCCATCTATCTGGCCATGAAACTCCTTGACCAAAACCATCTCATTCATGCCTAGCAGTTGTTCTTGAAGGCTCTCAAGATTAGCTTTAGCTTCACTGTATTGTTCCAGTAGACTTGTCGGCAAGTTAACGCCAAATTGCGATATATCCAGTTGCACCCGACTCAATCTGTTCTGGAAAGAGTCACGTTGAAACTCCTTCGCCAGCACTTGCTGCAAAGTAACAACCTCAACATTCAAGCCCGCTAACATCATTTCAGCTTGAACCGTATCGTAGTTCGGTGGTGCTGAAGGTGTTATTGTTGGAGCATTCCCTGAAGGTAGTGGTGGTAACCCCTCCATCGTAAAAGCAGGGTATTCAGCAGGTAAATAGCCTGGCTCTTTACCCCCCTGACTCTCGTGCCCGGGGCTACCACTAACAGTGTGTGCTGCATCCATTTTCTGTTGTTTCTGTTGATATCTGGTCATTTCTCCCGCAAAGAAATCCATACTGACAAAATGAGGATCTCTGATTTTCTCTCCCTCTTTGGCCTCTTTGCGATTCAAAAAATCACATAGATTTTGTGCCAGAGGCAATGTATGGCCGACTCCCCCCCTGTCAAAGGCTGTTTCTCCTTCGACTTTTACTTTTTGAAAAACATTCAGTATTGCACTGGTCTTACGATCCTTTAAACCATCACGATGATTAAAGTCTCTCGGTAATTCATACGCCTTCAGGTCTTTATCAAGATTATCTTTTTTCCAGACTTTGTCGCCATGCACTCTTTCAGCCTCAGCACAAGTAGCCGTTGCGAGTTGCTTAACTCCCCCGGGCGTCATCCTCACAAAAAAATTACTAATATCAGTATGGCTGATATCTCTGGCATTAAACTTTGCAGTTGTCGTATTAACACCTCGACCCAAAGTTAAACCTGACGCATCATTTATGCCTGATGCCTCTGAAAACTGTGGCTGAAATGCCAGACTCTGGGCAGGAAGATGGGGTGTATTCATGTGATAGGCTCCTGATATAAGATTTCAGGAAAGTTTGATTTTTTGGTCAAAGAAAAGTTCAATTATTTATTTAGATACCTTTTTCATTTGAAATTTTTTTCATAGCAGGTCTTTTAATTTAAAAAGCATGTGACTTTTATTGCAAACTCACACATTTATTCAATTGAATCCTAAAACCCAAAAATCAAAACTATTTTTAGTCTTACACAATTAAGGTTTAAACTTGGGACGAAAGGCTAAGAACAAAACCGGATAATAAAACGCTCAGTTTTTGAACAAATTTGAATCCTCAGTCAGGTGCCTGTGCGCTTCCGAGATTTTTTGAAAAAGCTGATTACTCTCAGCGTTCCCGGGATTTTTATCCGGGTGAAGCTTCATTGCCAATTTTCGATAGGCTTTTTTTACATCATTCAGGCTGGCATCTTTCGTCAATCCCAAGGTTTCCAGTGACTCTACATTGCGCTGTTCCATATCCTCTGCAGGGACTTGAGGTCTGGCATCTTTTGGGCGAAGTTCCTGAACAGATTGGCGCAGCTCATCCACATTTCCGGTGGATATTTGTATTAGGTTATCCGCCACGGCTTGCGCCTCTGCCGGGGCAAAGCCTTTTTTCTCAATTTCCTGAATCATCCAGGGACGCAGTTCGTTTTTGATGTATTCCGGGCTTGCTACTCCGGTATCCCGGACATCAGGAGTGGCAACAACCCACTGCTGAAACTTCGTCAGATTAGTGCCTGCCATGTTCAGAGCATCGGTAATGGCCTGGTGGGCACGATCAGGGTGATAGCCTTTAGCGGTAAATTGCCCCATTGCCCACTGATAATTCTGCTGCTGATGTTGCCTGAAGACGGCCTGTGGGCTCGATGGTGTGGTGTCTACCATGACTTTCACTGCTCGATAATCAGAGCCACACTGGGAGAGCACCCTATCGGCCATTGTTTTGGCAACAGGGGGGGCATAGCCTTTGCCTTGAAATTGCTTGAAACTCCAGTCAAACCATTGCTGCCGAAGTGGGTCTTTGCCTACCGGCTGGTCAACCTTGCCACTGTTGTTGACGGGCTGTTGCCGAGGTTTCTTGCCTCGTGACTTGGGAAGCTGAAGACCCTCTTTCGAAGGTAAGGTCATTCCCAACGAACGCGCAAATCTGTCTGCGGCCCTCTTATCATCCTTCAAATTACGGGTTAAGTCCCCCATAAATTCACGAGCCGTGTCACAGTATAGGTCTCCAAAGTCCCTTGCGGCTGCCTTATACTCCTTCCAGGGATTTCCTGCGTACCCCCTGGATTCACGACTCGTGTAACGGAAATTCTGGTTAACTTTTTGAACTTTTCGTCCGGATCTGGTTTTGCCGATAGGCCCCTGACCGGATTGTGTATTATCTTCTAGAGGGTATCTGTTATTTAGCCCGTTTACGCCACCAATACCATCCATTGATCGTTCCCTTACCCGATGATCAGAACATGAAAATTCGCTTTTCAGGCAACTCCTCAAACTTTGTTCAGCCTGAAATCAAGAAAATATATGATTTCATTTGGTGATTTTCTTAGTCAGGTTATCGGGGAAACTGGCGATAGTTTTACCTCCCTGCAGGAGAAACAACTGCGGAAAACATGCTTCTTGAGAATTCTATACCAGGGCTCACCAGCCCGAGCCCGTAAAAAGCTTTAACGCAGTGAGCGTTTTTTCTCATGCTTCACTTGCGTGGCTACGCTCATGTTCCTTTAAGTAGTTGGCCAAATGGAATCGTAT
>NZ_JAHHPM010000198.1 GCF_024606345.1 Endozoicomonas sp. YOMI1 | reverse complement strand
GATTTGAACCTCCGACCCCCACAACCCCATTGTGGTGCGCTACCAGGCTGCGCTATGCTCCAACTCTCCTGAAGAGTCGATGCGACGTCTCTTCCGAATGACTGTTATGCTACCTGAACGCCGTTCTTTTGCAAGTTCTTGAAGTTGCAAGGTTCTTTATCTCTGACTTGAGAGCTGAACCGTCCCTTGGCATGGCGTCATGCCATAAGCTTTATTTGTACCAATGTACATATTACTGGATAACTAAATTGCTTTTGTCGTTTATGCGATCGGTTTTATTTCGTAAGCCCGTCATATATTCATAGGCTTAGCGTTGAGAAAGGTTTTTCTGGATATCTAATAACTTGTTTTACCGTGGAACTTTATCCGTTTTCAGAAGACGAAAAGGTGTGGCTATTGTAATTTTGCCGGAAAAGCCCCATCTTAGAGACTATGGCCAGTTTTACAGATGCTTGAGACTGTATTTCAGGTGTTTTCTGCTGTGGGCTGACCATTGTTAAGCACGTAATAGATCGTGTCCTGAATACCTGCCAGGTTTTCATTTTCTATTTTTTAGCCAGCCAACAGGCTGGTGGATGGCAGGTTCTATTGATATTGAACATATAGGGGCTGAGCTATGGATAATAAAGATACCCTGCAACCATCAGAGCACTATGAACTGCCGTTGTTGCCCCTCCGTGATGTGGTGGTCTATCCGCATATGGTGATCCCGCTGTTTGTTGGCCGGGAAAAATCCATCCAGGCGCTGGACCTGGCAATGTCAGGTGATAAGAGAATTCTGCTGGTAGCCCAGAAAAGTGCCCAGACCGATGATCCTCAGGTGGAAGACCTGTTTTCCGTGGGCACGGTTGCCAGTATTCTGCAATTACTGAAGTTACCAGACGGAACGGTAAAAGTTCTGGTTGAAGGTGAGACTCGGGTAACGATTGACTCGATCTATGAAGACGATGGACTGGTTAAGGCGAAAGTTCATGAGCAGCTGTCAGAGCAGATCAGTGACCGGGAAGGTGAGCTGCTGGTTCGTTCTGTGATGTCTCAGTTTGAGCAGTATGTGCAACTGAGCAAGAAAGTACCCAATGAGGTGCTCAGTTCATTATCCGGTATCAAAGACCCGGCAAAGCTGGTGGATACCATCAGTGCACACATGCCAATGAAGATCGAAGACAAGCAGAAGATGCTTGAGATCATCGACCTGGGAGACCGGTTGGAGTATCTGATTGGTATTATGCAGGGTGAGATGGATTTTCTGCAGGTGGAAAAGAAAATCCGTGGTCGTGTCAAGAAACAGATGGAGCGCAGCCAGCGTGAGTATTACCTGAATGAGCAGATGAAAGCCATTCAGAAAGAGTTGGGGGATATGGATGATGCTCCCAACGAGCTGGAAGAGCTGAAAACGAAAATTGATCAGGCGGGGATGACCCAGGAGGCCAGGGAAAAGACACTGGCGGAACTGGCCAAGCTGAAAATGATGTCACCGATGTCGGCGGAGGCGACGGTGGTCAGGGGGTATATTGACTGGATGCTCAGTGTCCCCTGGAAAAAGCGCAGCAAAGTCCGCCATGATATGAAGCGTGCCCAGGATATTCTTGAGGCTGATCACTATGGGCTGGAGGAGGTCAAGGAACGTATCCTTGAGTATCTTGCCGTGCAGAAGCGGGTTCGTAAACTGAAGGGGCCCGTTCTCTGTCTGGTGGGACCTCCCGGGGTTGGTAAAACGTCACTGGGTGAGTCGCTGGCCAGGGCAACGAATCGCAAGTTTGTCCGTATGGCGCTGGGTGGCGTTCGTGATGAGGCGGAGATCCGCGGTCACCGCAGGACTTACATTGGCTCCATGCCGGGTAAACTGATCCAGAAGATGGCGAAGGTTGAAGTGAAAAACCCGCTTATTCTGCTGGATGAGATCGACAAAATGGGCTCTGATATGCGTGGTGACCCGGCTTCAGCCTTGCTGGAGGTGCTGGACCCTGAACAGAACAACTCATTCAATGACCACTATCTGGAAGTGGATTACGATCTTTCCGATGTTATGTTTGTCTGTACATCCAACTCAATGGATATTCCCGGGCCGTTGCTGGACCGTATGGAAGTGATCCGCATTCCGGGTTATACCGAGGATGAAAAACTCAATATTGCCAAGCGTTATCTGATACCCAAGCAAATCAAGCGCAGTGGTCTGCGCAAGGGCGAGCTTTCCTTTGCTGATGATGCGGTACTGGATATTATCCGCTACTACACAAAAGAAGCGGGGGTTCGTGGACTTGAGCGGGAAATTGCCAAGGTCTGTCGCCGGGCGGTAAAACAGGAAGCGCTGTCTGAAAAGGACCGCAAGAGCGCGGTTATCACGGAAGTACTTGAAGACTTCCTGGGGGTTCGCAAGTTCACCTATGGCCGGGCTGAAGAACAGGATCAGATCGGTCAGGTAACCGGCCTGGCCTGGACATCGGTTGGTGGCGAGTTGCTGACCATTGAATCGGTAGCGGTTCCCGGCAAAGGGCAGATTATCAAAACCGGCTCCCTGGGGGATGTGATGCAGGAGTCAATCCAGGCGGCATTGACGGTGGTTCGCTCCCGTGCAGCCGCCATGGGTATTGAGCCTGATTTTCATCAGAAGAACGATCTGCACATTCACGTTCCTGAAGGTGCAACGCCAAAAGATGGCCCAAGTGCGGGTATTGGTATGTGTACCGCCCTTGTGTCCATTCTGACCGGGATTCCGGTTCGGGCAGATGTTGCCATGACCGGCGAAATTACCCTCCGGGGGCAAGTCCTTGCCATCGGAGGCCTGAAAGAGAAGCTTCTGGCGGCGCATCGTGGCGGTATCAAGAAGGTGCTGATTCCTGAAGAGAACCGTCGCGATCTCAAGGAGATTCCTGACAATATCAAGGATGACCTGGAGATTATTCCCGTGCAGTGGATTGATGGAGTTCTGGAATTGGCTCTGTCGTATATGCCCGAAGCCCTGCCAGAAAAAGCGTTGGAAGTTGCCGATTCCGAGCAGAAAACCGGCCAGAAAAATGATGAACGTGTCAATACTCACTGATCGTTGAATGTGAACGACTGCCCTGTATTGGGCGGTCATTCAGTTATGACGGGGCTTTCCGATGGATTCTTCAGTTGACATGACGGCCGGACGATTGGTATAAATTGCCGCTACTTCGGATCAGGAGTTAGGTCGAAGCCATAGAGTCAGGTTGTCAGCTCAATTGTTAGACAACTTTATACTAATGCGGATAAAAGTAGACTTCTTTTACCGGAATGACCGAACAGGTTAATGCTGTAACCGGTGATTTGCTTTCCTATGACCCTCCAGACAAGATACGCAGAAATTACTCTGCTTCCCCAATTTGATGAGCCTTCGGGTTACTGATCATTTCAGTACCTCCGGGGTGGAGCGGGTTTGCCGCCAGACTTCTTGAATCTAGTCAGACAATTTGCTTGACGGCAGATTATCAGACTTCATACTGCCCCGGTGTTATCGTTCGCTGTTAGTGTTCGATGGTTTTCATTGGCAAAATGAATTCTGGTGATTATTTTCAGTGGTTTTAGATCAAATTGGCTGGTTGGCAGGCTATTAATGATGGGGGTGCATGTATGGTGCTTGTTTTTCATGGGAAAATGCAGCAGCATATCGGTCGCACCTGATTGGGTAGATGACAGAAGACCGGTAAATTACTCAGTTGCCAGCACGCTTTCTGTGTCTATCCTCTGTTAATGATTGAAAACGCATCCTACTTAGAAGGGGAATAGAGTGAACAAGTCCGAGCTTATTGATGCTATCGCTGCATCTGCAGACATTTCTAAGGCTGCCGCTGGTCGAGCCCTGGACGCCGTGATTAACTCTGTCACTGGTGCACTGAAAAATGGTGAACAGGTTGTTCTGGTAGGTTTTGGCACATTTTCTGTGAAAGAGCGTGCCGCACGTACCGGTCGTAACCCACAGACTGGTGAGCCGATTGAAATCGCCGCAGCCAGAATTCCAAGCTTCAAAGCTGGTAAGGCTCTTAAGGATGCCGTGAACTGATTTGGTAGGGTTCACTGTTACTGGTATAGCGCTTTAATCGGTTCTATTTCATCAGGTGGACAAGGCAGGGTTCCACATGAATTATTCCAGGGGAGTTGTCTGCCGGTTCACCAGAAAGCGCATCCGATGATGCGCTTTTTTTTTAAACCAGGCCTTCACTGGACAGGGTGAGAACAAGGGTTATGCTCTGCTCTTGATTAAAACCGCAACGAGCGCAACAGTCGTTGTTATGATCCAAGGCTCAAGCTGACTTTATGCCAGTCCTAAATACAATACACCACCCTGGAAACAGGGAAATGACTGCA
>NZ_JAHHPM010000018.1 GCF_024606345.1 Endozoicomonas sp. YOMI1 | reverse complement strand
ATTTGAGGTCATTGAAATCCCGATTAACAAGCTTTGGAACCAGGATTCAATGAAAATATGTATTGATCAAATAAAGACCAAGGTAGAGACATCCCGCCACAGGGCCATGGCTCTGTATCACTTAAAAGAGGGTGGGCAGATGCGGCATACGTTACTGCCGATCAAGGATAGCAACCTTCAAGATTAGATCCCTTAACCGCCGAACATTTAGAAGAGCAAACAGGCAAACCAAAAAAAGTTGAAAAGGAAGAGAAAAAACAACCAGTAATCTCCACCCTTCCATCATGACTAAGAACCGTTCTTAAGGTAGACATTAAGCCCCATCCACCGCGCAAAGGCCTAATCTTGTACGCCCTGAACAACCATCCCGTGCAGAGGGTGTTCTCGTTTCGCATTATCTCCCCAGAAGTCCAGTAGCAGGGCGATAGAACCAGACGTACGATCATTCACTAAATACAAAACTTGACTTCCTGACCTGTTTATTTTGCTATCATACGAACGGTCGTATTGCTTCACTTTCTCAATAACCAAAGCTAATATCAAGCCGCAAGTGTTGACCGTTCTCTATACTCCAGTGGTTACGCATTGATGCCAATGCTGACTTAGCTTCATTTGCCCTGCTTGAAATGTAGTAATGTAACTCTGTCGATTGTTTAAGGCCTACTGTCCGATCTCTCTGAACCACTGGCTATAAGCCGCTTGAGTTCCGGCCATTCCTTTAAGGACAATTCGACGAATGTCGTCGAATACCCAGCAACGGCGGTGCTCCTTTCTACCCCGATTTTTTTCTATGGTTTCGGCAAAAAGGCCTGTTTTCTCATCTGGATCAACAGGATTCTCGTTAATATACTCCTGAAAAACAGCTTCACTATTATCAAATAATGTCTTCTGATTTTTTTTTATACCATCAGGCATCATTGTGACAATCCAGTCTAATCGGTTAAATGGTTATGGTAAAAAGCATCAAGAAACACGGATTCGTGATTCAATGAATGTCCATACAGCCTCCTAGCGCCCTGATCTTCCGGCACTTCCATTACCGCTACAATGGAACATTTGCTTCCAGGGCTTCTTCAACCCCGTATTCAATCAGTGGCTTTGAAACCACCGGCATCATCTCTTTGGGCATGCTTTTGGTGGCTGGGAGAAAACGGGTGCCGTAACCGGCGGCGGGGAAGAAGCATTTTTTACCATGGTGTGTTTTTACTTGAGTGTGGCTGATAGTGTTTGTTTTGCCACTAATGGGTTAACCCAAAAAAATGCCGCACCAACACCATCAACAGCCAGGCGGGCAGAAGCAGCAAAACCACAGCCAGGAGGATGGCGACATTCATCACTTTATTCATGCCTTCCGCTGTGATAACGACGTTTTCACAACACTAACCACCAGAAACCTGATAAATCCGTTCGTAGTGCTGAAGTCCTGGCGCCCTGAACCCTCGGCACCATCCGGATAATTGGGTATATCGCCATTTAATACCTCTGGTCAGCGCCGCCCGGCAACACCATCCTCCACGAATACAGTTAAGGAAAGGTTAAAAGAAGCAGTACCTTCATGGAGGAAGAGATGTTGTATTCTCCCGGGCTGCGCTATGCAGCTGGTTTTCTTTTACTTATGCTGATGTTGTTATTCCCGTTAGTGTCTCCGCCACTTTCCGCCAGCGCTTCGGAACAGTGTTTTATTGGCAACCGTTACCTGGTGGGCCATCTGGAAACCGTAACCCGCATTGACCATCAGTTTGATACCCAACTGCCCGCACTGATTGACTCCGGTTCCACCACATCCTCTATGGATGCCCGGGATATAACGTTCAAAACATTAGGCACTAATTCCCATTGGGTCAGATTCAAGATCCTGACGGAGCGGGGCGGCAAGGGCCGGGAAGTGACCCTGCTCAAACCCGTTAAGCGGTATATCCGAGTGCAAACCCATTCCGGGAAACCACAGCGAAGGCCTGTAATTGAAGCCACCATTGAACTGGGCAATATAAAAACCACCACCGAGTTCAGCCTTACCT
>NZ_JAHHPM010000197.1 GCF_024606345.1 Endozoicomonas sp. YOMI1 | reverse complement strand
AATTTTTATCCTCAATTTCTCGCAATCCTCGCTACGGGCGCTATTCTCGGACAGCTTCCTAGCCAGAATCCGAAGGACTTTCAGGCAATAGGGAGTCAAGAAGTGCTCTTATCTCAAAGGGTGAAAGCTGCTGGGTTAATCTACCAAGGGCTAATAACAGGTTACTAGCTTCTATCAAGTTTAACAAACGCGAATGACATCGGTCAGGTTCCTCCACTTGCGGGGTAGGTGTCATGTTACCTGCTGCTATCAAGCTATGAACAAATGAGTCCAATCGCTGGATTATCCTATCTATGAGAGGAGTTCTACATATAGGACAGACTTCACTGTACTTTAGCTGAGTCTCTAGACAGGATGTGTGAAAATTGTGGGCGCATGTGGTGACCGATACTTCTTTTTCTGCGAAACTTTCAATACAAATAGTACATTTGTCCTCTTGATTATACTCAGTAGCGGGCTGGTAATATTGGCCGGAAAGGCTTGTGGTTCCGTTCATAATATTTACCCCATTTTTGATTTATTGAAATTTATTCTTTTTGACTTGTGTTTATCTCTTTTAGTTCCTTAGTTCTCTGTATTTTTTTGACGTTATTAATAAATAGCCGTAACCATGTAACTGGAGTTGTAAGAAATATTGGATTTCTCATAGGGTTAGCTAATTATGTTGAAAAGTGAAGGGGGATTTACCGGAGTAAGTGACTTTAAAGTCTTAATGATAGCGAGTGACTACCCACCACTCTGGATTTACCCTCTCCAGATTGGCGGGTACCATTATTTGAAATGAAAAAGCTACGCCTCGTCAACAGCCTGAAGCAAACGCAGGACATCAACCGTTTCCCTGACATCATGCACACGGATAATATGAGCACCGGCCTGGACAGCCAGCATGGCTGCAGCGAGACTACCCGGGAGCCGGTCTTCGACGTCCCGGTCTAACGTTGCCCCGATAAAGGACTTTCTGGACATACCCGCCAATACCGGCAGACCCGGTTCATGGAAGCGACGGAAGCCCTTCAGCATTTCAAGATCGTACACCGGCGTTTTACCAAACATGCCGCCCCCAAAGCCCGGGTCCAGTATTAAGCGCTCTCTGGCAATCCCGGCATTCTCACAGCGCTCCACACAAGCCAGCAAATACTGGCTGACCTCTTTAACCACATCACCATAGACAGGTACGAACCCGGGCTCAGGCTGATCAACAAGGGAGTGCATCAAAATAATGGGAACGGTCGTTTCTGCTGCAGCTTCCAACGCCCCCTCACGGTGTAACGCCCGAACATCATTAATAATCCCCGCGCCCGCTTTTACCGCCTCTTTCATCACCAAAGGAGAGCTGGTATCAATGGAGATAATGACGTTGAAGCGCGATGCCAAACCTTCGATAACCGGCAGAATCCGCTCTACTTCCTGCTCCTGGCCTGGCGCGCCTGAAGCACCGGGGCGTGTCGACTCACCACCAATATCCAGAATATCCGCCCCGTCCTTGATCATCTGCTCGGCGACATTCAGCCAGTTATCAGCACAGCGGCTCCCTTGATAAAAAGAGTCCGGTGTAACGTTCAAAACCCCCATAACCCTGGGCCTATTCAGATCCAGTATTTTCCCTGCACAATTCAACTTAAATTCGTTGCTCATGAAAACTCCTCAGATCTCCGGACAGTGATTATTCACAGATGGCAACCCTGACCAATCACTCCCCCCTGAAGTGGGTATACCAAAAGTAGCCACAAATACCGATAACCATGATTCATCGACAAATTGGCAGATACAAAAAAAAAGGGCAGGATAAACCTGCCCTTCACAATCATAGACCTGACTGACGATCAGTGCTCCCCAGCAGGGCCACCAATCGAACCGCCTGAATCTTTTTTATCACCGTCTTCAGTCTTGTCGTCAGGCGTCACTTCAGACTCATCAGCAGCAGCCTTAACACCACTGTCATCGTTATCGCCCGAATCCTTTGGAGGGCGAACTTCACGGCCAGCCATGATGTCATCAATCTGATCACTATCGATGGTTTCGTACTGAATCAGAGCCTCGGCCATTTTATCCAGCTTGTCGCGATTATCGAGGAGAATCTGGTGAGCGCGGGTATAACATTCATCAACAACCCGACGAACTTCCTCATCAATGATCTTCGCCGTTTCACCGGAAACATTCATCCTGGAACCACCACTGCCGTAGTTTTTACCCAGGAAAACCTCACCCTCATCCTCATCGTAGAGCAGCGGACCCAGCTTTTCAGAAAGGCCCCACTTGGTCACCATACTTCTGGAAATCTGGGTAGCGCGCTGGATATCATTGGAAGCACCGGTTGTTACGCCATCTTTGCCCAGCGTCATCTCTTCGGCGATACGGCCACCAAACAGCGAGCATACCTGGCTAAGCAGTGCCTGGCGGCTCTGGCTGTAGCGATCCTCTTCAGGCAGGAACATGGTAACCCCAAGCGCCCGACCTCGCGGAATAATACTCACTTTGTAGACTGGATCATGGTCCGGTACCAATCGACCAACAATGGCATGACCGGCTTCGTGATAAGCCGTATTGCTCTTCTCCTTATCACTCATAACCATGGACTTGCGCTCAGCGCCCATCATGATTTTGTCTTTCGCCAGATCAAACTCTTTCTGACCCACCGTACGCTGGTTAGCACGTGCCGCAAAAAGCGCCGCTTCATTAACCAGGTTGGCCAGGTCGGCACCGGAGAAGCCCGGAGTACCACGGGCGATAACCGAAGGCTGCACATTGTCAGAAACCGGAACCTTGCGCATATGAACCTTGAGGATCTGCTCACGACCACGGATATCAGGCAGGCCAACGACAACCTGGCGGTCAAAACGACCGGGACGCAACAACGCAGGGTCAAGAACATCCGGACGGTTGGTAGCGGCAATTACTATAATACCGTCGTTCGCTTCAAAACCATCCATCTCAACCAGCAGCTGGTTAAGGGTCTGTTCACGCTCATCGTGACCACCGCCCATACCGGCACCACGATGACGACCGACTGCATCAATCTCGTCAATAAAGATAATGCAGGGTGCCTGCTTCTTGGCCTGCTCAAACATGTCGCGGACACGGGAAGCACCAACACCTACGAACATTTCGACAAAGTCAGAACCGGAGATGGTAAAGAATGGAACCTTGGCCTCACCGGCAATCGCTTTGGCGATCAGGGTTTTACCGGTACCCGGAGGGCCAACCATCAGAACGCCCCGGGGAATTCGCCCACCCAGACGCTGGAATTTACCGGGATCCTTCAGGAAGTCCACCAGTTCCTGAACATCTTCCTTGGCTTCTTCAACGCCGGCTACATCGGCAAAAGTGGTTTTGATCTGATCTTCAGACAGCAGGCGGGCCTTGCTTTTGCCAAAGCTCATGGGACCGCCACGACCTCCACCACCGCCCTGCATCTGGCGCATGAAGAACATAAATACCGCAAGAATCACCAGAATCGGGAAGCTGGCTACCAATAACTGCGTCCAGATACTCTGCTTTTCAATAGGCTTGGATTCAACCTGTACCTTACCCAGCAGGAGTTCATCCATAAGTTTGTTGTCTGGCACAGTGGGCGGCAGATTGGTTTCAAAACGCTCACTGTTGTTTAACATGCCGGTAATGGTAAAACCATCGATGACGACCTTACTGACCTGACGATTTTCTACCATGCTGATGAAATCAGAATAGGCAACCTTCTGGGTAGACGACTGCATGCCATCGAAGTTTTTAAACACGGTCAATAGCACCAAGGCGATTATGACCCAGAGAATCAAATTTTTTGCCATATCATTCAAGGGGCTAACCTCTCTTGAGCGTACTTAAGCCTCAGGTAATCGTTTATATTGAGCACGGTCCCCTGGCTCGCTGGGATTATGTATTAATGCTTATCTGCAACGATACACGATCAGCGGACGGTGTGACAGTAATTGTCTTCTATCATGCTGATTAATGCATCCTATTATTTCAACGCCCGGTATTATCCCCTGAAGCCCGTGGCCAGCAGATATACTTCTCTTGAGCGCGCCCTGGAAGGCGTAGGCTTGCGAGTCTGCACTTTGCCAAAGCTGGTTTTCATATCTTTCAGATAGGCATCAAAGCCTTCACCCTGAAATACCTTCACCAGGAAAACACCTCCTTTACGCAATACCTGCCTGGACAGATCCAGTGCCAGTTCCACAAGGTACATGGCATTGGGCTGATCAACACAGAGTGCTCCACTCATATTGGGGGCCATATCGGAAATTACAAGGTCTACCCGGTCCGAACCGATGGTTTCAAGTATTTGTTCCAGCACCGTATCTTCTGTGAAGTCACCCTGAACAAAGTCAACCCCGGCGATGGGGTCCATTGGCAGAATATCAGAAGCAACCACCCGGCCCTGATCACCAACCAAATCAACAGCTACCTGAGACCAGCCACCGGGTGCCGCACCAAGATCAACCACCCGAATGCCTGAGCGAAAGATTTTATCCTTCTCCTGAATTTCCAGAAGTTTATAACTGGCCCTGGATCGCCAGCCATCTTTTTGCGACTGTTTTACATAATGGTCATCAAAGTGCTCTTTTAACCAGCGACCACTACTTTTGGATCTCGCCATAATCTTTTTGCAAACTGCCGGTAAAGTAAAAGTCATGGGGATAATATCTTATACGCCATGGCTGTGACAGTTGAAATAAAAAGCAACGAACGCAACAAGCCCCGCTAGACTTGGCCTGTGCAGGTCTTTTGGTCGCAATAATACAGTCATTTCCCTGT
>NZ_JAHHPM010000196.1 GCF_024606345.1 Endozoicomonas sp. YOMI1 | reverse complement strand
AATTCTGGTGACAAACAGAACACTGGCAGAAATGGGCTGTCAGCAGAATCTGTTCTACGTGCCGGATTGTTAAAAACGTATCTGGACTGCGATTACGACTACCTGTCATTTGTTCTTATGGACTCATTAGTCTTCCGCGATTTTTGACGCCTGGAACCGAACCAGCAACCAAGTCGATCCAGTCTGCATGGATTGATTAGCCAGTTAAGGAAATATGTCGTTTGCTTAAACGAGGGCAGCTGCTGACAATCTCAACGCTTTATGAATATACCCACCACAATCGGGCTATCAAAGCCGCAGTAAGGCAATGCATTTACGCGGGTAAAAAAGATGAAAGGCTGGAGTTTTATAAGAGGCTTCTGAAGTTAACTCAGAAATCCCGAAAAGTATAATAGAAGCCACATTCAAGGTCGAAAATGCTCGCCAACAGGGTGAATGTGTCCATGAAGGCGATTTTACCTGAACATTAAACCTGTTTGCCGGTTAGCCAGTCAGCAGCTGCTTCCAGTGGGTTGGCGGCCATTTCCCATTTCACTTTCTCTCCGGACTGCTTGATGATTCCCCAGTGTCCGGGTTGAAAGAATGAACGACAGATAACCAGTTTTTCATCGGCTGCCAGATGGTTGGTTGCTACAGAGTCCTGACAGGCAATGTAAAGCTGGCTGGTGAGGTCATAGTCCACAATCTGTTTTTCCTGCCAGCCTTCCGGCGTTTCCGGTAGACCATCCTGAAACAGCACTGCAATGTGTTGATCAATCATGTAGTAGTGCATTGCTCTGGAAGAAAAACCATGACCGGATACGCCAAAGACGACCATGCGTGGGCACTGACCAGTTAGTAACTGGTTCAGGTAGAACTGGAAATGATAGGGGTCGGGCAGGGAGGGGTCTGTCGTGAACAGTGCCGAATGGGGGATTTGCTGAAGTTTAACGATAAATTTGTGATGTAACGGTGGACAGGGCAGTCCCTCGCTGGTCAGGAGTGCAACAGCCGATTGATAACAGTTACGGCCCCGTTCGTGCTCAAACATAGCTATAAACCTCTGGTTTGTCCCTGGACGGATAATAGATAGCTGTCGGGTGCATAGCGGCGCTGGAATTGCGCAGCATTCAATCCTGTTGACGGATCTTTCCATTGTTGCCAGTTCTCAATAACCCGGCCATTGCTTGCCAGCCTGGAGGCATGGCTCTGCAGTTCTTTCACACGGCTGACCGTAGACTCTGCTTCCTCTCGGGTTATCAATCCATCCATTTGCTGATGAATCTGCGCCGGAGTGATTGACATCAGTTTCTCATAAACTCTGGCATCAATCACCGAAGGTAACCCTGCGGTACTTCCTGCAAACCGGCGAAACCCCCCGGGCTTTGAAGGGGTGCGTACCTGATGGAGGCCAGGGTAGAAACCCATGTCATTATCAATCAGCGTAACCTTACCGTCTTCCGGATCGATAAACAGGTTGCCTGCATGACGATCCTGTTGGGCACAGATTCCATCAAGCCATTCTGCACTGTTGAGCTGTTCCTGAATCTTTGCTGCTTTCTGAGGCTGGCGATCGTCTTCAACCGGGGTCCAGTTAATTTGGTTAGTACTTTGGTCATAAGGCTTAACACCTTTGGCCACATCCATCAGTACGCCGACTTGTCCGTCGTGAACCGTCAGCTCCATGTTAGGCATCAGTCCGGTTCCCAGCAGGTTGTCAAATTTTGCTGCTGCAAAGTTGCGTGTGGCAAATCTTGGTTTGCTTTTATCTAGATAGTTTTCTGCGCCAGTAATGGAATCAAATGGGCAAGGATCAATAGGGTCATCACCTTTAAAGATTTTTTCGACCACGCCGGTGGTGGTCTGAAACTGGAGTTTAGTAACTGAATGAATAGCACCTGAACCAAACTTTTGATCAGACCCTCGTATCAGATTGCTATCGTTAAAGGAACTGAAATGCTTGACCATAGTAGGCGTCAGGTCGTATCCAAGTCGTTTAAGCTCCATAGCCTGAGTCAGATCCAGTGAGCCTGCAACACTTGAAACTCCTGGATCATCCATAACCTGAAGCATCAGCTTCTGTTCATTATGAAGGCTCTGCAATAACCCGTTCAGTTGTTGGTATTCTGTTGGATGCATCATTCCGCCTTGCTGATGAAGCAGCTGGCTCAGCTGGTTAATACCTTTCTGCAAATTATCAATGACCTGCCTACCCTGCTGCTCAATTTCACCTTTGTTGGCTGATAAGGGTTGCTTAAGGGCTTGACTATGCTGAGAAATATTGATGCTGATCTGACCAAGCTGACCGCCTTTTACCAGTAATGCATGGTTTTGTCCCCAGGGGGTTTTGCCCTGATTATGAGCAGACCACGCTGCATTCATTATGTTTCTGGAGACCTGCTGGGGCTGCTCAAATTGAGCGGTTACCCGCTCCCTGGAAACCAGGTGGCGGTACTTTATATTTTCGTACAGTGCGGCCCCTTCACCCGATGATTTTGGGCGTTGCGGTAGTTGAGCTCTGTTGGATTTTGATGATAATGCGGTTGGGTTGACATGATTTTGTGGAGAAACCATCTTTGCTCCACGCATATGAACAGGTCTTTGGGGGTGCGGGTTAGGTGCTTGTTGATGAAAATGTTTGGTTACCTTATTATTGCGGGCAACGGTACGATTAAAAGCTGCTCCAATTTTTTTTATACGACTTTTGACAGAGTCAGAAAACGACGCATGATTCTGCCGATTGACTCCCTCTAAACCCGCCATACCCTTTCCCTGCTTACAAAAAGCTTTTTTTAATTATGCCAAATAGTATAGCCGACCTTCACCACCCCTTGGTAACATTCCGCCAGCCCAAATAATGTGATAGATATTTTGTGGCAACTCCGTGAAACACCCCTATAATCCACTGTTTCAGGTGACTGTGATATGCATTCACATGCTGAAGGCTGAAGGTGAAAAACACCTTCTAAAATCCGTATCCTAGGAGGCTGTCCGAGAATAGCGCCCGTCTAGGCGACCCCGTAGCGAGGATTGC
>NZ_JAHHPM010000195.1 GCF_024606345.1 Endozoicomonas sp. YOMI1 | reverse complement strand
GGCAGATGAGGCATACGGTACTACCGATAAAGGATGGCAACCCTCAAACCTCTGTCACTTAACCGCCGAAGAGCATTCAGAAGAGCAAACCGGCAAACCAAAAAGTAAAAAAAGGAATAATACAAACAGGTGAAGCTGTTTTTCAGGAGTATGGATCATAACAACGAATGTTGCGCTCGTTGCGGTTTTAATCAAGAGCGTGGAACTGCCAATAGAAAAACGGGCAATATAGATACAGAAAAACCGGGAATTAACCCGGTTTTTTTTCAGCCTTTACAAGGCAAATCAAGCGCTGTTGCACACTAAAAAATAAACAATCCGACGTTTATCTTTCAGGATCACTTGTTAGTGAGTTTTTTTAGAACTAAAAAAACAAGGGAAAGAAAAGCCTATGGCTGCCCCACCAAAGCCCGCCACTCTGTCAGCTTCTCTTCCAAATCCGCAATATGCTCCTCAAGCCCCGCCAGCTCCTGTTCGGAAATATGTAACCGGTCCCGAACATCATGGTGCCGTTTCACCCGTCGCTTAAGAACCAACAGCTCTTCCTCCGCCACCATCACCCGCACCACCATGGACGGGATGGAGGAGTAACTGATCTTTCCCTGGTTATTTCTGGGTACCTGTGCCAGATGAATACGATCCATAGCAACGTCTCCTTTGATATCGCTTCTGCTGAACGCAGCAGACGATTGAATAGAAAATAATAGTACTAAGTTAACAAACGGTATCCCATCCCCAGCGCAGGAAAAATGGCATTGGCCTTGCGTAAGCATTTGGGATAGTGGTAAGTATTGATACGTATCAATGCTTACAGAATGCCTATGGTTAATAATCGCGCACCGCCAGCAATCAGGATGTCCTGGCAATAAAACAGAGCCTGAACACTGTCTGAACTTCGGGGCCATTAAGGGAGGCAACACCAATATGATCGGAATCGAGAAATACACACTCAAGGATGGCCAAACCGGTTGGCAGGTGAGTCTTTCTGCAAAAACACAGAATCTACCGGAATCCCGTCGTTTACTCCCAGGCTTCCGGCATGTCTCCAGAACCCGCCCAGGCTGATCAACGGGTTTACCGAGCGCAGGCCACCTTCCCGTTCCACAATGCCAGCCATCGACACCGAACTCAGCTCCTTAGCCATCTCACCAATGGCCACGCCCTGAATTAACATTAAGTGGTCTTTTAATGGCAGTTGCCCACCGGCGGCCTCGCAGGCCCCCTTCAGCAATGCTTCACGAATCCGATGGCGCAGCTGAGTGCCCGGAAAGAACACTGGCGAACGATCCAGCTTGGCCCCCACCAGCCTGGGTAACCGTTGCAAGTCTTTGGTGCCGGTGGGGGAGGCGAAGTTATCATCCGGCCGGTTTACCGCCAGTCCTGAGATCGCAGTGGTATATCCGCGAAAGTAAATGGAACGGCGCTTTGCTGAAAGGTTTACCATTGTTAATACCTTAAGAATTGTTTGCCACGGAGACACAGAGGAAAGGATTTTTTTGCCTTTCTCCGAGCCTCCAAACTCCGTTCGTCCTGAGCCTGTCGAAGGGCGTAAACTCCGAGCCCATAGTTCGTGCCAATCACCCGAGGGCCTGCCACAGCAATAACAACTGATGGCATCGTCACTTTCGCTGCTATCCGAAAGCTGCATTTCATCCGCCATCTGGCCGGTAACCTGCTGCCAGAGAAAATCGATACCATCCATTACCACTGCCCGGGGGAGTTTTAAAAAACGGCAGAGTGTACATCAATTTGCTGGTTTTTGTGGTTCAAAATGTTTTCCACAAATAACTCTCAGTCACAACCGTCTTGTTCAATAGATAAACATCGTCTAATAAAAAAAGACCCATAATTCAGACCATTTCAGCCACAAAAAACACTCCAGAAATTTTCAAAAAATCTGCCAGCTACTGGCACCAGCAGATCATCAGCTTGAAACATCAGTACGGAAAATACAGCACCAGCAAGTATATCTTCGTATAGAGTATCACATTGTCGCCTATTGATTTACCTATGGATCAACGTACAATTTGTCACCGTCGTCACAGGCCTTCAAATGGCCAGATCATAATTTTACCTATCTGCCTGTTCAACCCAATGGTTCAGCCACTGGGTGTTTCCCTATTAGCCAGATAGTGCGGTTTATAGCACCAGGCACGCTACAAACCGAAAAAAATACCCGAACACACAATTTAACCCTGGTTGTTTCGATAAATACCCCTAATTCGATGAGCGGTAGCATATCCGCGAGGTAAAAAGCCTACGCCAGCGCACTTTTACCACCGTCATCTTATGCGTAGTCACCAGCAGTTTTGATTCGGAGTTCACTTGCAGATTTATCCCGGGAGATTGTGCGGCCCCCGGTTTTTCTTTGTTAAGCCTGATATCCGCCTCCCAAACAGCTTGACAACACAGATTGCCAGAACCAGTATTACCAACAGTAATACTGACTCAGGCAGAGGAACGCAATGCATACCAGTAACCTCACAACAAAAGGGCAGGTAACAATACCCAGCGCACTGCGGGAACAGTTTTTTTTACAACCCGGTGACAAAGTTCTCTTTGAAGTCATTGATGGAAACCTGGTCATAAAACCTCTGAAAAGAAGCCTTGAAAGCCAGGCAGGGTGTTTTGCCAATGATATTGCCGGACGAACAGCAACGCTTGAAGATATGGAACAGGCGATTGAAAAGGGGCTCGCTGAAACTGGCAAGGGCACTGAATGAACGGAATAGATACCAACATTCTGGTTCGCTACCTGACAGCAGATGATCAATCACAGTACCAACAGGTTTTAAAACTGCTTCAATCAGAAAGTGCTGCATACATCAGCCCGATAGTATGGATAGAAACCGTATGGGTATTAACCCATTTTTACCACATCAGTATTGAGCGCCAGAGTGAAGAACTGGCAAAGCTGCTGGAAATTGAAACATTTGTTGTGGACAACCCCGCTGTAGTTTTAAAAGCGCTCAAGGCATATCGAGCAGGTTACGACTTCGCCGATGCCATGATCGGCCTGAACAACGCCCTGCATTGCAAAACGACTTGGACCTTCGATAAAAAAGCCGCACGAATGAGTGAATTTACCCGACTCGACTGGTGAAGTAGTTGGATTAGTTCTTAGCCTTTTAAGGCATTCATCAACAATAGAGGTTGCTTTTCTCGGAATTGATCTGAGCAAAAA
>NZ_JAHHPM010000194.1 GCF_024606345.1 Endozoicomonas sp. YOMI1 | reverse complement strand
AGCCTTGGATCATAACAACGAATGTTGCGCTCGTTGCGGTTTTAATCAAGAGTTGTTGAAACCTTACAGAGTCACTCAAGAGTATCAGAAACGTTATCAGGAGGTGTTTCATCAAGTAATTGTCTTGTAGAAAATGCTTCCTGTCACATAGGGTTTTTGCTCTATTCAGAGCCTTAGCCTTAAGCCTGTCTCCATTCTTCAACATTCCTCTCGGCCAGATTGGTTTCATCATGTATATATTCATACGTCACATCGCCTGTCTTTTTCTCTCTCTGCTCATTCTTCAAGAGAGTAGCGCCAACGTCATTCTTCATGCTTTCAACTGGAAGTACTCGGAAGTCAGCGAAAAAGCTGATGAGCTAAGTAAGCTGGGCTACCAGATGGTCCTGGTATCCCCTCCACTGAAAAGCACTGGTGAACAATGGTGGGCTCGTTACCAGCCCCAGGACTACCGTGTGATAGAAAACCCTTTGGGTGACACCAATGATTTCAAGCAAATGCTTAATACCCTTAAACAGTATGGTTTGGTCGTATATGCCGACATCGTCCTGAATCACATGGCCAACGAAGCTTATGAACGGGATGATCTTAATTTTCCCGGGCAAAAAATCCTTGCACAATACGCAGCCAGCCCCACAAAGTACTTCTCCCTGCGGCTTTTTGGCGACCTGAGCAAGAACCTCTTCTCTGTCTCGGACTTCAATCCTTCAAACTGCATCAATAACTACAACTCGACTTATGAGGTTCAAAACTGGCGGCTTTGTGGCGCTCCCCCAGATACCGGTCTGCCGGACCTGGTGAACAATGGCTGGGTTGTTGAGCAGCAACAAGAGTATCTTCGCAGTTTGCGTGACATGGGAGTCAAGGGCTTCAGGATTGACGCAGCAAAGCATATGCCTCTTGAACATGTAAACCAGGTCATCACAGCTGACATCAAGCATGACATGCACATTTTTGGAGAGATCATTACCAGTGGTGGGGCGGGTAACTCTGAATATGACAGGTTTCTGAAACCTTACCTGGACGGTACAGGCTTTGCCGCTTACGATTTCCCGCTATTCAGTAGCCTGTATAATGCTTTCAAAATCGGCGGAAGCCTGAATCTTCTTGTTGATCCCCTTGCCTATGGCCAGGCTCTTCAGCCAGAAAGAGCCATTACTTTTGTTACCACGCATGATATTCCGAATAACCAGGGCTTTCGTTACCTGATCATGGACGAAACTGATGAGCAGCTGGCCTATGCCTATATCATGGGACGTGACGGTGGAGTCCCCCTGGTGTTCTCCGATCATAACGAGAGCGGAGACAATCGCTGGGTCGATGCGTACAAGTCCGGCAGCTTAAAAGCCATGCTCGAATTCCACAGGGCCAATCAGGGGCAACCCATGAAAATAATAGGGCATGGTGACTGTTTTCTGCTGTTTAGCCGGGGAGAGTCTGACGCTACCGGGGTGGTTGGTATCAACAAGTGTGAACATGGTCAGGAGTATTGGGTAAACACACAGGAGCATAAATTCTTCTGGCACCAAACTTACTTTGATGTCCTGGAACCTGCTGACACATTCATCGTAAGCAGCCAATTTCACAGGCTCTACATACCGGGGCGCAAGGCTAAAATGTGGATGCGGCAGTGATGATCTAACCTGGGAAACTTTTAATCCCTCAGAGTCTAAGCACCGCGCTTCAACCTGGCTGAGTGCAAACGGTATGAATGGGGTAGCCTGTGCCTCAGCTCAGTCATGAGCTTCAATCGGCAGGCCAGCGTGCCTGCCTTGACTATGTTCAGGACAGATAACAGGAACTTAGCATGTCGGCAACGGGGGCCTCGTCATCATACTCTGGTGGCAGCAGCAAAGAGTCCTTTGCGAGTCTGGAATTGGGCACCATTTGGTAAATAATTTTCCCGTCATGTACACGCGACTTCACTGCATACCCGCGCTCACTGAGCAGACGGGCACCCGGAGAGTCCGGCTGCCGGAGCATCTGCTCCAGTTCAGA
>NZ_JAHHPM010000193.1 GCF_024606345.1 Endozoicomonas sp. YOMI1 | reverse complement strand
TATGCTCATCTTCAGCGACCGCATCGTGGTAGAGTTCGGCAATGGGCAGTAACTCCCGCAACTGAGGATGCTTCAGCAGTAACTCCCGGAATGGCTTATGAAAGTGCGGCAAAACCTTTTCATCCATCAGGAACTCGGTGGCCAGCTGTGTGCGCAGGGCGTGATCCAGTCCGTGCCATTGGCGGTAAAAGGGTTGTATGCCCTCCGCCAGGATGGTTTGCGCCCTGTTGGGATGGGGAAACTGGTAATAATGCTGACCTACAATCCGGGTAATTAACCCATAGTGGCCATCAGGCAGGTCTTCCCTGCCCTCAAAGCCCTCAAAGGTCGGCGGGGAGGCCAGGAATGTCTCCAGCCAGTCACGCTGACTCTCTCCATGCTCTCTTAACCGAACCACAGAAGCAGCATGAGGAAAGTAATATCCCTTACCCAGAAAAGTAATAACCGTATTATCAACCGATGATTTAAATGTGGCACTGTGCTCTAAATACTCACGTAACTTTTCATTACTGTAGCGCCGAGTTGATAATCGCTTTTCGAGGAATTCTTTGATTGCACGTCCGTCATTATAATTGTTCGCAACAAAGTGATGATAAAATTCTATGCCAATCAGTTCATCGATCATCTGATGAAGATTGATACTATTGAACGTTCTTTGGTAGAGGTCCTGATACCGGAGCAATATCTCCTTTAGGGTCGACAAGCGACTGATAATCTCGTCAGGATCAGTAACGGGGCCGTCGGGACTATCGCAAAGAAGTGACCACAGCATCTCGTGTCGTATGATATCGGCTTCATCTGCTGTCAGCAGATTCGCCCTGCGAAAATGTGTGGCAAATATTAACAAGGTACAGTCAGGCAAGTTCAAGTATTCAGTGAGATGGACTCTTGTGCCGTGTGCGATCAGAAGACAACACACCAACGGATTACTGAAGGAGACTCCTGAACAATGTGGTGACCCTAATAATAATGGTACAAACAATTTGTGTTTTAATAGCTCCCGACAAATAACAGCTTGTGCCGCAAAGTCGGATTTGGTTTGCTGCAGGAGGTAATCCCAGCTGAGTTTGACGCGATGTTGTTCGTAAGTATTATCTTCCCCGTTATATATGATTCCGGGAAAATGTTCTTTTATCGGGCGCCGCCTGATCAAAGCCTCCAACAATAGATTTGGTAAACCGACCGTACTTTTGACCCTGTCATTAAGGGCTGAAAGTGAGGTCATGAATTTTGCTGAATCATAGTGCTGGATGGCTGTCAGAAGGACGCTGGTATCAATACTATCTCCTTCAACCTCTTCAGCCACGGTGCTGACCTGCTTCGGGATATTTTCCAGCAGCGTCAGGAATCGATCACAGCCGGACTGGCTCAATAACTGGTAAAGGTTATGCTCATGACCAATGACGCATCCATATCGGGAGAAAGCATGGGCGTGGTTCTGCAGCTGTTGGACCTGGGCACGGCTGAGTTTCACCGGGGGAGACACCACGCCCTGAAAGCTGTTGAACAGGCATAGCTTAACCGGTTCTCGAAACTCACCACCGGACAGGTTACCTTTCTTTTGCTCAAGCGTCAGGATATTGCCCATAACTTCTTCAATACGACGAAAAGAAAGCTCCCTGCCAAAGTCAAGAAGATAGCCATAGTGCATGCGGTCAAAATTAATTTGACAGATAATCTCGGGATATTTGCCAGTTTTCTCACTGAATGTGGGATGCGGCTGGTGGAGTAAATAGCCATTCTTGCCAATGTGACCTGAGGATAATCTAAAAGATAATCCGTCAAATAACGAATTCCATCTGAGTTCCCACTCATCCATTTTCGTTATTAACACATCCCAACTGGTAATTTTCTTGATAATACCTTTCAAGTGCAAATGTTGGGGTTCTCCATTGGCATCTGAAGCAACATCTTGTTTAAAAGCCCAGCGCATATCGCACCCGCGTTCAGGTTTCAGAATAGTAAGAATCCGGTCTGATCCCATCAGAAACTCATCAAAGCGCTTATGGTGAGTGGTTACCGCATATCGGGAACCCCGGCGCAATAAACTCACCGGTCTGTATTGATCTCCGGAACCGGCTTCTTTTGACGCATTGACAACACGGACCATCATCCCGGCAAACTGACTGTTTAATGCTTTAACAGGGTGATAAATGTCACCTGCAGATTGTGGTTCATTAAATACCGGCGAACCAACGCCTGCTCCCTGCTGAGGTATGGACATATCAATGATCTCCTTGTAATCGTATCCGACTGTTATTGTTGTTTTAGAGTGTCTATTGATGTTTTAGGTAACAGGAACGTGGCTTGTCGGCAACGGGTCAGTGGCCTCGTCATGATACTCTGGTGGCAGCAGCAAAGAGTCCCTTGCAAGTCTGGAATTGGACACCATTTGGTAAATAATTTTCCCGTCATGTGCATACGACTTCACTGCATACCCGCGTTCCTTGAGCAGACGGGCACCCGGAGAGTCCGGCTGCCGGAGCATCTGCTCCAGTTCAGA
>NZ_JAHHPM010000192.1 GCF_024606345.1 Endozoicomonas sp. YOMI1 | reverse complement strand
CGCCACCCGCTGCCCGAAAAAGACAGGCCGCTTGTGCTTTTGCGGCCAGCAGCCAACAGCCAACGAACTTAACAAGTCTCAGTCAAATGCAGAACTTATTCCGGGACAATTCCTATGCCGCTCTTGCCAGGTCAGAGCAGAGGATTTCCACAATGGCATCAGCCTCACGGAGGGAACGGATTCGCTCAAAGAGGTTCTGAGCTTGCGGATACGCTTTACGCAGATAATTAAGCCACTGCTTCAGACGGGAGGGATGGTATTGCCATTTACCATTTTTACGATCTCTGTCGTTTAATTGCAGAATAAGCTGCAACACTGAATACCAGCTCATCGGCCTGACCGATTCCCGAATCATGGTGGTGATATTCGGCGTTACCAGAGAAGGCCGCCCGACCATCAGGTCAGAGCAGCCGGAGGCGTCCATACAGCGCCTGGCATCTTCATGATTCCAGATCTCGCCGTTGGCGATCACCGGAATCCCCAGGTTTTCACGAATTTTACCAATGTATTCCCAGTGAGCCGGTGGCCGATAGCCTTCTGCCTTCGTCCGGGCATGCACCGCCAGTTCCGAGGCTCCTGCCTGTTCAACAGCACGGGCATTTTCCAGGAACAAAGATTTGTCTTCATAACCCAGACGAATTTTGGCCGTCACCGGCAGGTCTGCAGGTACGGCATCCCGAACCGCCCTGACAATGCTGAACAGCTGATCCGGCTCCCGCAGCAAAATCGCCCCGCCCCGGTTTTTATTGACCGTTTTTGATGGACAGCCGAAGTTTATGTCCACGCCCGGCGAGCCAAGCTTCACTGCACGCTGGGCATTCAGTGCCATATATTCAGGGTTACTGCCCAGCAGCTGCAGACGAACAGGTGTACCATTCGATGTTTTTGCTCCCTGCAACAGCTCCGGACAGGTACGGTAAAATACCCGGTTTGGCAACAGCGTATCCGTTACCCGGACAAACTCGGTAACACAGAGATCGAAGGTATTGATGCCGGTGAGCAGATCCCGCATATCGTGATCCATAACGCCTTCCATCGGCGCCAGTATCAACCGCATGGCATGCCTCTTGAGTGAAAAAGCACCAATTCTACCGCCAGCAGGCCTGATAATAAAATAAGGAGCACTCACAGATAACACTCACTTCACCTGGCAAGATATTGCTTACCATATGGACTCGAATATTTCTGGCGTATGCTGCAGCCAGGCACTGGGGGAACCAATATATTGTGCTGTGGTCGAACGGCTGCAAGGGCTTGTTGCAGTTAACGAAAACCTATCTAT
>NZ_JAHHPM010000191.1 GCF_024606345.1 Endozoicomonas sp. YOMI1 | reverse complement strand
ACAGTGGTAAGTGGCGCAGAAATAGAAAAAACTGCCATGCCATTTGGTAAAGATATCCACCAGATAATTGAACCTCGGGTTCTCAGGCGGAGGCTGGATCTTTGCCGGTTTCAGATATTCCTCTACCCATCGGTCGGCCCGGGCTTTCAGGGCCGCTTTGGTCTCGGGTGATACTTTGGATCTGGATGCCCGTTTGGTTGCGGGCATCCACATATAATTGCTCATAAATCACTCTGCTGCCAGATACTGCTCTGATACATTGCATACAACCCAAGGTAGCCCAAAATTCCCACGGCATCGGCCAGAATATCTCCAACACTGAAGCTCCGGTACCCTGTCATCTTCTGGCACACTTCAATCAATACCCCAAAAGCCAACAAGCATAGTAGCTTCCACCAGGCGGCTGGCTGATTGGGATAGGCCAGATCAAACAGGGCAAAGAGCACCATAAAGGTGATGGCGTGTTTGAGTTTATCATTGATAAATGCCGTAGGGTCCGCCTCGCCGGGGATGACCGCCATAAAGAAGGTAAAGGCCAGGGCGACAAAGAACAGCGCTTGCCGGACGGAGGCGGGAATAGCGAGCAGGTGGGTAACCCGCTGGTTCAACCAGCCTTTCACTGATTGTTCAACCGGCATAAAGCTTATCGTAGCAGTAGTTAGTCGCTTCAATAAAACCTTCAATACTGCCACAGTCAAAACGTCTGCCCTTGAATTTATAAGCCAGCACACAACCACGCTGAGCCTGGGCCATCAGGGCATCGGTGATCTGGATCTCGCCGCCTTGGCCGGGTTGGGTGTCTCTGATCAGGTCAAAAATATCCGGGGTCAGGATATAGCGGCCAATAATGGCCAGGTTACTGGGGGCATCTTCTCTGGCGGGTTTTTCCACCATATTTTCCACACGGATCAGGTCATCGGAAATGGTTTGCCCGGCAATCACGCCGTACTTGTGCACTTGATCTTTCGGCACTTCCATCACCGCCACAATGGAGCAACGGAACTGTTTATAGAGTTGCGCTATTTGCGCCAGCACGCCGGGGCCATCCGGATTGATGCACAGGTCATCCGCCAACAACACACCAAAGGGCTGTTCGCCGATCAGGGATTCACCGGAAAGAATAGCATGGCCCAATCCTTTCATCTCCCGCTGACGGGTGTAGGAGAAAGTACACTCATCAATCAGCTGACGTATATTGGTGAGCAGCGATTCCTTATCGGTACCGGCAATCTGGT
>NZ_JAHHPM010000190.1 GCF_024606345.1 Endozoicomonas sp. YOMI1 | reverse complement strand
TGAGCCTTGGATCATAACAACGAATGTTGCGCTCGTTGCGGTTTTAATCAAGAGTGGATGTCAAAACTCATACAGGGAAACTAATGATTAAATGGATGCCCATTATTGTTTTTATGGTGTTGTTTCTTGTTCTGCCAGGAAGATCAGAAGCGAATTACCCGGGCAAGTTTGTTCCGGTTTCACAGAGAGAAGCCTTGAGCAGTTCAACAAACGATGCGGTTATCGTGGATAGTGAGAATAGCTGGCTAACCGGAATATTGGTCGGAAACCCTGGCGCCAGAGAGTGGGTTAATGGGATTTTGTGGAGTTCCGGAGAGCTGGCGGTGCATGCCAGTGAAGTGTCGCAGCTTGCGCAGTACCCTCCATTTCAATATTTGCTTTCTGTTGAAGCAACGGGCCGAGCGCTTTGGAAGGATCTGGTTGCTACACAAGATTCAGAGGCGTTCGTTTTTTCCTTTCGAAGTAAAGCCTTCTGGAGAAGTCCTTTCAGTTCTGAAAGTGACTTCATTCTTACGGATATTACCCCTCTGGCAGAAGATTTTTCCGTTTCCCATTCGTTTAAAGCGTTTCCGGAAGGTGTTGAAGTTGATTGGGATTATCACAGCCACTGGTTTTATCGTGAGAAAGTAGCCAGGGGGCTGGTCACCAGAATTCAGCGGATAAACAGACGTTTGTTAAGTAATCTGTGTATTATTGATATTCATTTAGGCGGCTCTCGAGATATTGTCAGTTATCGGGATGAATGGATACCCGCCCAGAGTTTTCCCCGTGAGTCAGTAAGTGATGAAACTGGAAGCACTCTTGAAAAAAAACGAGGGGCACGCATCGACCATCAGTTGGTTCCTGATGTTGGACAGTTTACCACCTATCAGGAAAGCCTTTGCCGCTATGCAGAAGATGCTGCTGCTTCGAGTCAGGAGGTGAATATTCTCTATTCGGATTTTTGGGACTCCAGTGAGCGTCTGGTCGAAGCAGAAGTCTATAAAATATGGGTTCGGGGTTGAATGTCCTGTGAACCTTTTTGAAGAATGAGTGTCAAACGGGGTAAAAATTATCTTGCAGGAAGCAATCCGATGCATAGCAATTTCAGTTATGGCACAGCCAGCGTCATTCCTGCGATCACGGATAATCCGGCAGTTGACCGCGGCAGCGATGGCCTGCAAAACGACTCTGATCTGAACTCTGGTGAGTGGAGTGGGCAAGGGCAAGGGGGTGTTGAAAACCGCTGTCGTTTAAATGCGTGGCAGGTCGATAGTGTCGCTAACACCCGCAATGAGATTGCCACGGCATCGGCTTGCCAGGGCTCTGTTGTTGCTGGGCAAGCCAGCGGGACCAGAGTTGCTGCAAGAGTGGTGAGTCATTCTGTGGCACCGGGTGTCGATAGAGCAGCTACTGCACCAGCCTCACCACACGGGCTACAGGCTAATGACTTGCAGGCAGCAACAAATCAGGGTAGTGATCGCAATGCCGGACTCATATATTGGCTTGACCGCTTTCTGAGTATTCCCGTGGATCGGTTCACGGTTCCCGGTGAGGACGTTAAGGAAAGATTTGCAAACTTTGACCCGCGTGTAGCTGGTATCAAGTGGACTGTGGATAAGCTCTGTTCTTTAGGTTCGAAACGAGTGCTGGATAGCTGTGTGACTGCCTGGCTGGAGAAAAAGCAAGATCGGAACCAGATAACAAGAAATCTGCTTGGCTTGCAAAAAGATATGCCCGTGGAGATGACAGTCTATTTTCGAAACTGGGTGCTACTGAAATGCTACAGCGATATGCTTCGCGGTGAGCCGGTTTCTAAAACTGACCGGCAGTATCTGGTACAGGCCCTGAATCAAAGTGTGTTGAATGACTTTGCTGAGTTAACCAATAAAGCCAGCATGATGATGGATTTTTATTCATTAAGCCTGCTCTATTTTATGGGGGGGTTGCCGCACTTTGAGGATGGCGTTAATTACCACAAGGGTATTACCTTGCTGGCCTATTGCCCGGTATTACTCAGGGAAATGTATTTCTTTTTGTCGCCGGTCAGCTTTTCTCCCTACGATTATGTGCGGTTTGCCCCGGTAAGCATCAAGTCATTGTTTGTCAGTCAGCCGAATGTGCCACCGAAAACCTGGCTTGGTGGCGCAATGCAGATGATGGTGATGACTTATTTACAGCAGCAGAACGATCACTTATGGGGAGTCAAACGTTATAACTGCTCGCGCTGGTTCTCTGACTCAGAGTTAAGATCTGAACTCTACCTGTTAGTCAAGGCTTTGATTGGCGAATGCCTGTCACTTACCGCCAGTATGGACACCGGAAGAAAAAAGTCATGCAAGCGCAGAGTACTGGAGATTGACAAAAAGCTTCAATCAGCCGTCAATCGTCTCGTCCCAAAAGAAGGCAATCAAGACTATGAAGATATTCATACTTTGGCCACCTGTCTTCAGGCAAGAATCCATCAGTGTGCACATACTGCTTCACCAATGTATAGCTGGAAAGTAGCCAACTTATATCGCAAAGCCGCACAAATGTCCCCTAATCACTGGTCAAGTGCCTATATTTTTTTCCTGAAAGCCCATAAGTGGGATTTGGCTGCCAATGCGGCAGCTGAATATGCCCGCTATTATCTGAAGGAAAGCCCTTTGCTGGCTGAGTACTGGAGTGATACCAGTGAGCGGGCCAGGGAGTTGGTTGCCTTTCCAGAAACACCAAGAGGGCAGGCAGCGGCTTTAGACAAAGACTACGATTTTGACGCAGTTTTACGACAGTTTTCTGAAGATGTGCCAAAGTCTGCCATCCTGTCTGTGGGGCTTGCCCGGAATAAAGGCAGGAAGCGCAATGGTCAAAGAAACGAGTCTGGTAACAAGTCAGGGCGTGATGCCATTCAATCCCCAAGGGCGGGTGGGGCTGAGCGGCACGAGCCTCTGACGGTCAAGGCGGGTCAACAAGAGGTTTCGCCAGTGATCAGGGCGGTCCGATCCGGCAAGCATAGTTTTGCTTGGCCATCGGCTGATTGTCAGGGTTTCCAGGTCCAGTCGGCCAGGGGAGCCATAAAGCCTTTTGAAAAATTGCTTTCCCGGAACTGGAATCCGATTGTTCTGCAAACACTCCGGTGTATCCGGGCGGCCAGGGTCCGGTCGGATATCACCGCCGAGCGCCAGATATACCAGAAGTTGTTGAATCATCCTCTATTGAAAACCTGTATTGGCATTGAGCGAATCTGGGAGGAGTGCGCATGGACGGAGTTGCATCAGTTTGATGATTTTTTTCGCTCGGCTGTCATTCCCGATGCACCGATGAGACAGAAGGCCAGACAATGGGTGCTGGATGCCCGGAATAAATTTATTTTGCCGTCACTGATGTATTGTCTGGAACAGGATCAGATTGACCCTGACATAAATCCTGAAGTCATCTGGAATGCGGTGCAGGCAATGCTGGAACAACCGGAAATCGCCAGCGACCCTCAGGTTGATGTTGAAATCAGATTCAGACTGCGTTGTCTGTTCAGTTCCATGGGGCATACTTTCAGTCTCTGGGCTATGACTGATTCATCCAACGCTGACCATCACCGGCAAAGGGCGCAAACATGGTATGGATACAAAAAAATCGATCCGGGTTATGTATGGACAACAGGTGCAGGGTAAAAGCCTCAAGTCGTTTAGCTACAGCTACAAAGCAGCAGAAGAAGAAGGTAGCCTTGCCCTTTACTTGTGCTCATGTCGGCTATACGCCGATAGACTTGTAAAGCGCATCCAGTCCCATCTTACCTGCCATTTTTTTGGTTTCCTGGCGGGATGATTCATCAAAGCCCGTATACACCAGGTCTTCCTGTGGCAACTCATCAAGGAAGCGGCTGGGCATTGTATCAATGATCTCACCAAACTGCTTTCTTTGTCCGGCCAGTGTCATGGTCAGTGATTTCCGGGCTCGGGTAATGCCGACATAAGTAAGACGACGCTCTTCCTCAATATTATCTTCTTCAATACTGGTTCGGTGAGGCAGCAGCTCTTCCTCCATCCCCATCATAAAGACATGGGGATACTCAAGACCTTTGGAGGCGTGGAGAGTGAGTAGCTGAACACGGTCTGCATCTTCCTCTTCTTCATTGCGTTCCAGCATATCCCGTAAAATCAGCCGGGCAATGGCATCGGCAACCGTTCTGTCTTCGTCACCCCGTTCCAGGGTTTGCTGAAGGGCATCCACCAGAAACCAGACATTGGCCATGCGCTTTTCAGCCTGAGCGGGGGTTGAGGAGTGCTGCATCAGCCAGTTTTCATAATCGGTATCGGCAATCATTTCACGAATCACCTGCATAGGGTCTTCGCTGGTTTGCAGCCGTCGTGAAGTGTCGTCCATCCACCCGGTAAAGCGTCGCAGCCTTTCGACGTACTGAGGGGCCAGGTCTTCTGCAAGGGCGGCTTTTTCACAGGCCTTGTACATACTGATGTGATGTTTGTTGGCGTAATTGCCCAGCTTCTCCAGTGTCGATGGCCCGATCTCCCGCTTAGGGGTATTCACCACCCGCAGAAACGCGTTGTCATCATCCTGATTAATCAGCAGGCGAAGGTAGGCCATGACGTCTTTCACTTCAGCCCGGGCAAAGAACGAGGTGCCGCCATTAATGTGGTAAGGAATACCATGGTGCTGAAGTTTCAGTTCCAACAACCGCGACTGAAAATTTCCCCGGTAGAGAACGGCATAATCTTTATAGCTGTTATCGTGGCGTAGTTTGTGAGCGATGATCTCTGTGGCAATCCGCTCACACTCCATTTCGTCATTTCGGCATTTAATGACGCGGATTTCATCCCCGACACCCATCTCACTCCATAATGTTTTTTCAAACACATGTGGGTTGTTGGCAATCAACGTATTCGCTGCTTTCAGAATACGGCTGGTGGAACGGTAATTCTGTTCCAGCTTGATCACCTTTAAGCTGGGATAATCTTCTTTCAGCTGCGCCAGATTTTCCGGTTTTGCGCCACGCCAGGCGTAAATGGACTGGTCATCATCACCGACTACGGTCAACTTACGACGGTCGCCCACCAATCGCCTGACCAGCTCATACTGGGCACCATTGGTGTCCTGGTACTCATCCACCAGCATATAGTGAACTTTGTCCTGCCAGCGTTGCTGAACCTCCGGATAATGTCTGAATAACTCCACCGGTTTCATGATCAGGTCATCAAAGTCCACTGAGTTATAGGCTTTCAGCATGCGGTTATAGTGCTCATAAACAATCGCTGCCGTCTGCTCCCAGGGCTGTCTGGCCACCTGTAACGCCCGGGCCGGGGAGATCAGATCATTTTTCCAGTTGGAGATACAGTGCTGGATCTGATCCACACCATTATCATCTGCAGAGGTATCCCGCTGCATCAGGTCGGTAATCAGTGACCGGGCATCCTGCTGATCAAAAATCGAAAAACCTGGTTTATAGCCCAGAATCTGGTACTCACGACGGATAATATTCAGGCCAAGGTTATGAAACGTAGAAACCGTCAGCCCGGAAGAAGCTTTGCCTTTCACCAGCTTGCCAACCCGCTCTTTCATTTCCCGGGCGGCTTTATTGGTAAAGGTAACGGCCACAATGTTTTTGGCGCTGATACCACACTGTTGAATCAGGTAGGCAATTTTGGTGGTAATAACACTGGTTTTACCACTGCCGGCACCGGCCAGTACCAGCAGGGGAGTATCGATGTATTTTACGGCCTCAGCCTGTCGATCATTGAGTCTTTGCACGCGTTCTGTTATCCCTGAAAAGTATCTTTCAAAGTTTTAACCCACCATCCAGCTCTAAAACCCGCCCATTGTAATAATCATTTTCAAAAATAAAACCAACGGTCCGGGCAATCTCTTCCGGGGTACCCATGCGCCCAACAGGAATACCCGCGGTTAATCTGGCTTTGGCTTCTGGCTTCATGCCGCCGGTCATTGCGGTTTCAATAACCCCCGGGGCAATGGCGGCACAACGGATGCCGTATTTGGCCAGTTCTTTGGACCAGGTCACTGTCATGGCTGAGACACCGGCTTTGGCAGCGGAGTAATTGCTTTGTCCAAAGTTTCCTTCACGGGCAATGCTGGCGATATTGACGATGACGCCCTTTGAGCCACTGTCGATCATACTGGCGGCGACTTCACGGCCGCAGAGGAAGACCCCTGTCAGGTTAACATTAATCACGGACTGCCATTTGTCGAAGGAGAGTTTGTCAGTCACTTTGCCATCTTTGGCTTTGATCAATAGACCATCTCTGAGAATGCCGGCGTTGTTGACCAGGCCATTCAATGGGCCGAGTTCTGCATAGGCTTTCTGAACAGCCGCTTCAACCTGAGCCTCTTCAGCAACATTCGCTGGCACTGCTACCGCGTTAACCCCTTTTGAACGACAGAGTTCCGCTGCTTTATGAAGTTCGGGAGTATCAAGGTCCATAAGACCCATATTGGCACCACGCTCTGCAAACCAGTTGGCCATTGCCAGGCCAAGTCCTCTGGCAGCACCGGTAATCAGGATGTTTTTATTTTTGATGTCCATAATTGTTCTTATGCTTTATTGGTGGAAGGTACAGTGATCATCCTGAAACGAATCTGAATAAAAGACAATATTTATAATGAGAGAATCCTTTCTTTGGAGAGCGGGCTGTACAGAGCCCGACTTGCCGGTTGTCTTTGATTTATTTGCGAGGCTGGTGTACCCGGGTAAGCAGTTTTTTTTCTTTAAGGGGTGAGTACAGCCTTCCTACTACCAGCGATCAGGAAATCCCTTCCTGGGAACAAAATCAGGGTTTAGCTCAGGGGCTGGATCAGCAGCATCGCGGGAATTTTCAACAAACTGCCATAATGCCTCGGACAGTTGTTGTACCTGGGTTGTTCTCAGAAATATTTGCAGTTCTTTTATAAACACCTGTTCTTCCGTTAGTGCTCCCCGTCCCGGTGGTGGCGGTGAATCCACCGGGTAGGGGATTCTTCCGCACAGTATATTGCCAGTGACCCCTTCCGATTTAAGGAAGTTTAAGATTTTATCTTTATGGTCGTTGATGGATTGAATTGATCTACGATCGATATTATAAAATACCAAATCAAGAATGACGTTCTCTTTGAATCCATTGGGGGATTTCCAGCCATAATCAGGTTTTGTTAAACAAGGACCAGGGCAGGTCCTTGTTGCGTAATAAGGAAAAGAGCAGGTCTTGTTTTCGCTGAACATTTCACATATCTCAATCCATTGTTTGACTCTTTCATCATCTGGGTCGTTGGCCTGCATCCGGTTCAGTTGATCTCTCAAATGTTGTGCATTGTTTTCCCCGAAAATCTCAATCAATGCGTCTTCGTTGCTGTCCAGACCCAGTTCTTTTCTCCATACATAATCAACAGGATCTTTTGGCAGGTTGATATATGAACGATAACGTTCGGACCCGGAATTTGGGCTATCACCATGACATTTAAGAACTCGTCCAAGCCCCCGTTCAATGAACATGCGTACATTGCCCTCAGGCATGGGGATGTCAAATGCCCCCACATTGGGTGTGATCTCTCTGTCCGTAATAAGCCATTTCCGAGTCCATCGAAGGGGGGTTTTCGAGCGCGTTTCGAGGATAGTTCCATCTTCTCGTTCACCATCACACAAATCCCAACTGAAAATCTGAACTTTGAGAGGCATGAGTTCATCGAATTTCCTGAGTTCTTCTTTCCTGAGTTCTTCAGCAGTAGAAACCTGATACCCACAAAAGCGTTCTTTGGATTCTGGCGGGTTATGGGTTGTTGCAGGATCAATTGCTGCTGCCTGAACAGGGGCTGTTGTGGTAAGGGAATTTTGCATCGTGTAGGGTTCTCCGTATTTACTGACCGGGACCGTCTGGATGGAATTCTGATAATTATCAAACGCTGCTTTAAACGTCTTAAAAGTTTTGACAGTTCATTCAGTCGATTGGTTCCTGCCTTTTGGATTTTCAGTCAGTTGTTCGGGCTCTTGGCAGCGTGTTGCATCTAAAGTTCAACAGTCTTGCCCGGAATGAAGCCAACTGTGCTTTCTGACAACCCTTGAAAAAAAACGACACTGCCTCTATATAGGAGGCTCCAATGATTCACGGGGCCTCTTATGCGCTTCCTCTTTCTGCTATTTATTCTTTTACCCATTCTGGAAATGGTGGTGCTAATCAAAGTGGGCAGTATCATCGGAGCCTGGAATGCGGTTGCCCTGGTTATTCTGTCGGTATTTACTGGCATCGAAGTGATTCGCCGTCAGGGCTTCAAAACCACATTAAGAGCCCGTCAGAAGATGGCAGCAGGTGAACTGCCCGCTTTGGAAATGCTGGAAAATCTGGCCATTGCCCTGGGTGGCCTGTTGCTGTTGATCCCCGGTTTTATTACCGATTTTCTGGGGATATTCCTGTTGATTCCACCGGTTCGTCGGTTGTTGATCCGCCGCTGGCTGAAAGTGAGCGGGGTTAAGGTGCAGCAAACCAATATCTTTGAGGCTGAGTATCGCCGTGAGCCATCATGGCATCATGATCAAACCCATCTTAACCATACGATTGATGGGGACTATACCCGGGAAAATGATGATGATGGTTCCGAAAGCCGAAAGCGCCATTAATTGATAAGCCTTGATTTCTGAACATGTAACGAATTTTTCACTCTATCAGGAGTGTAAAGCCTGAGTTTTGTGGAAAAGTTGTTTTTTTTCCATCTGCCTCTTGAAAACTGTGCCAGCTACCCATACTAAGGGGAACACCTGATAAGACTTCGGCAAGGCCTTGAACTGTTATTAAAGGCCCGTGTCAAAGTAAACTTCATCCCGGGTGCATACCAGGAGGTTCGGGTAATCCGGGCCATAGTGAAGCGATGATGTATCGTTTTACTGCCATTACGTTGATAGCGAGCAGCCTGTAAAAGGTTGCACGGCATAAGCAAACTGTTGGAGAAAGAATCGATGAAAATCCGTCCGTTGCGTGATCGCGTGGTCGTTCGTCGTGTCGAAGAAGAAACTACCTCTGCTGGTGGCATCGTACTGCCAGGTTCTGCCGCTGAAAAGCCTAACCAGGGTATTGTGGTTGCAGTCGGCGATGGCGTGTTTCTGGACAATGGTGAAAGGCGTCCTGTTAGCGTTAGCGTTGGTGACAAGGTTATATTCGGCAAGTATGCAGACTCAAACACCGTGAAGATTGACGGTGAAGAGCTGATCATTCTGTCTGAAAGTGACATTTACGCCGTTCTGGAAGGCTGATTTTCGGGCAATCACACGGCATTTTTCCGATTTCACAAGATTTTGTAAATAGTGCACAGGGTCACCAACCATGGCAGCTAAACAAGTTAAATTTGGCGACGAAGCTCGCAAAGAAATGCTCAAGGGCGTCAACATCCTGGCTGACGCTGTAAAGGCCACTCTGGGTCCTAAGGGCCGTAACGTTCTGCTGGAGAAATCCTTTGGCGCGCCTACCATCACTAAGGATGGTGTGACCGTCGCCAAGGAAATCGAACTGAAAGACAAGTTCCAGAACATGGGTGCCCAGCTGGTTAAGGAAGTGGCTTCCCAGGCTAACGACCAGGCCGGTGACGGTACGACTACGGCTACCGTTCTGGCCCAGTCCATTCTGAACGAAGGTCTTAAGTACGTTGCCGCCGGCATGAATCCAATGGACCTGAAGCGTGGTATCGACAAAGCGGTAGCGGCTGTTGTTGAGCAGCTAAAGGCCATGTCAACGCCTTGTGAAGACAGCAAGTCCATCGCCCAGGTCGGTACTATCTCTGCCAACTCCGATGAAATTGTTGGCCAGATCATCGCCGAAGCCATGGAAAAAGTCGGTAAAGAAGGCGTTATCACTGTTGAAGAAGGCAGCGGCCTGGAAAACGAACTGGAAGTTGTTGAAGGCATGCAGTTCGACCGTGGCTACCTGTCTGCATACTTCATCAACAACCAGGAAAGAATGTCGGCTGAACTGGAAAGCCCATTCATCCTGCTGGTTGACAAGAAAATTTCCAACATCCGCGAACTGCTGCCGGTTCTGGAATCCGTTGCCAAAGCTGGCAAGCCACTGATGATCATCGCTGAAGACGTTGAAGGGGAAGCCCTTGCGACTCTGGTGGTGAACAACATGCGCGGTATCGTTAAAGTAACAGCAGTTAAAGCACCAGGCTTCGGTGACCGCCGCAAGGCCATGCTGCAGGATATCGCTATCCTGACTGGCGCTACGGTTATCTCTGAAGAGGTAGGCTTGTCTCTGGAAACGGCGACTCTGGACGACCTGGGTACTGCCAAGCGCGTACAGATTACCAAAGAAGACACTACTATCGTTGACGGCGCTGGCGTTCAGGCTGACATCGTTGCCCGTGTTGAGCAGATCCGTGCCGAGATCGAAAACTCTTCTTCTGACTACGACAAAGAGAAGCTGCAGGAGCGCGTAGCCAAGCTGGCTGGGGGTGTTGCCGTTGTTAAGGTAGGCGCTGCTACCGAAGTTGAGATGAAAGAGAAGAAAGCCCGGGTTGAAGACGCCCTGCATGCCACCCGTGCTGCGGTGGAAGAAGGCGTGGTTGCTGGTGGTGGTGTAGCCCTGGTTCGCGCCCTGTCTGCCATCAACGTTGAAACCGTTAATGCTGAGCAGCGTGCCGGAGTTGAGCTGATTCTGCGTGCCCTGGAAGGCCCGATCCGTCAGATCGCTACCAACTCTGGTGACGAAGCTTCTGTGGTTGTTGACAAGGTTAAGGCAGGTTCTGGTAACTTCGGTTATAACGCAGCCACCGGTGAATACGGCGACATGATCGAAATGGGTATCCTGGATCCAGCCAAGGTAACCCGTTCTGCCCTGCAGGCAGCTGCCTCTGTTGCAGGCCTGATGATCACTACTGCAGCCATGGTTGCTGATGAGCCACAGGACGACGCTCCAGCTGCTATGCCTGATATGGGCGGTATGGGTGGTATGGGTGGTATGGGCGGCATGATGTGATGCGACGATAGTCGTGCAGGTAGCTAGCTTGGCTGGGCTGCACCATGAGCGACCACTCACTTATCGAGTGTTTGGTCGTTCCACTTCCAGTAGAAAATAGCATTTCAATCTAACCGGTATCCGGTCTGAATCATGAACGGGTACCGGCCTCTCTCTTACTAAGAAAGCCGTCATCAGGGTATGGGTTCAGGTCTGGACTCACTGTGTTGCTTAGGGAACTTAATGAATTGAGACACGTTGAAGCAGAACCGAATTTATTTAGTAGCCTGGGGATAGTGCGTCGCTGGTAACGGCGGGGTATGAAGCTTCCTGACAATGTACTCTAACCGTGAGGTGTCTGTGTGGATCAGTTCAAAATGGAAGCATAATTCATGATTAAAAGGTGGAATTGGTATATGCGACAGCTGCGCAAGCGGGGTCTTTGCGAAACTCTCTAAGGCGCTTCCTTCGGTATTCCCTTTGGTACTCTCTCTGGCGTTCAACGTAAGCGGGATCTTTGCGACGCTCCTTTCGGCGCTCCCTCAACAGCCTGTTTTGGCGTTCAACGTAAGCGGGATCTTTGCGAAACTCTTTTTTGCGCTGTTTTTCACGCTCTACGTAAGCAGGATTTTTGCGAAGCTGCCTTTGGCGCTCCCTTATGCGTTCTGCGTAATCGGGATCATTCTTGTAGCGTTCCCTTCGACTCTTTGCCAAATCAGGATCATTCCGATAACGCTCCCTTTGGCGTACCCTGCGGCGCTCTGAGTGATCGGAATAATTCTGATAGCACTTTTGGCGCCGAACTGCTGAAGTGTTAGCACTAACATCTTCTTCTGCCTGGGGTGTTTGATTATCACTTGTCGTTTGGTTCTGGTTTTGCGGGCTAACTACAGTAACTGGCCTTGAATTTTGTGGGTTAGAGAGCATATCAGGAAGATTGGTTAACTGATAATCCGGATCCGAATGGCTCGCTGGTATCGGCTCGTTGACCTCAGGCTTGCTCCCCAATATGCATACCTGCTGAGTAGAGCGGATGTCTGGTATTGATGATAGCGCATCATCTAAGGGATTAGTGTCAGAATGACAAGATGAATATTCATCCAGCCCTGACTGTGGCACCTCAGAAATATCAGTTCCATGAGGGTCTTCTTGATCGGTATGAGTTAGAGATGCAATCTTATATTTATTCAATAAACCAAATGGATCAGGGTTATTGTTGTGTCTGTCTGATTGACCATGGTAAACATGAAAGGGAGTTCTCAGCGCCTGAACAGATATGCCTTGATACGTCGGCTGTTGTTCATTTTTGATATTTTGGTGCTTTTGTTCTTGTGAACTCGAATAAAGCCCAGCAAAAGCAACCTCGAATGGAGGTAATTTAACAGAACGATTCATTGAATTATTAAATTATTGAATTCCAGTTTAAGACCTTTTCTTTTTGTATTAGTTTCTCCCATAAACACTCTGTCTAATAATTATTCCAGTCATGCATAATTATTTATTATAGCTATTAGTAATATTGACGTTATTGATGTCCGCACATTCTATGCCTGAAATTTTGTGATGCAAAGTATTGGCTCGTATCAGTATCACTTAAACACGATGATTTTTATCTGGGCTTAATAAATTTAATGCGTTGAAGCTTAATGGGCATTGTGATGCTTCCCCCTGCTGATCGAACCTTCAGTAACAGCCTTTCGCGTTCGACGGCGAGCAGTTCTCCACTGAAACGTTTCGATGGTTCGACATAAACATCTAACCAGGCGCCAATATGATTTGGTAACTCATAAATTGGAATGTTCCTGGACTGCTGATGCTTCCGTAATTCCGTTTCCTGATTACTTGCAGGCAGTTCATCAACAAAGATGTAGGTTTTGGATGCTTCTTCATAGGTGGGCTTAGGTTTCCACTCCGTCTTAATATTTGCATTGGTATTCTTGGAAGGGGGTTCCGTCATTTCCACATCATCTGAATCCCCTGCCGGGCCAAAATGAGCTGGGGTGATGATTTCAAAGGGAGAAACTGGGCTGTTGTTAACCTGCAGAGTGAGACCAAATGATGAAACCCAGAGCTCAGTGTCATATACAGAGATGGCCTGAGGATGGAAGTTGGGTGGAAAATGTGCCTTGATGGTCACGGTATCCGGATTCTTCAGAAAGTTGATGTAGGCATTTTTCATCGCTTCATTAGGAATAATGCCTGCTTTATAGTAGTAAAAGCTGTCTGGTAGAATGGTTATACGGTTAATGTATGCTTTTGTGGAAATACCTGAGCTATTAGCACAATGCTGGTTGCCCATCCTGATCAGACCCTCATCCTGGTAGGTAAATTCAGCATTGGTGAGGGAGGGTATTTGCATAAAGTCGTTGATAACAGGAGACCCTTTTTTGTAAAAGCTTGCCTGTAGTGATGCCTTGTATAGATTTGTGGCGCTGATGCCAAATCGAACAAACATTTTCTGATTTTCGGGAGTATATTTATATTCCCAGAAATGTCTATCAATGAGTGTATCAATACCCATCTGTTTGAATTCATTCAGGCCGATAATATATTCAATACCACAGGTAGGTTCGACTATGCTGCTCAGCTCTTGTTTGAGTTGTAACTGGCGTTGATCATTGAATAAGGTATAAAACTCTTCATTACCTTCTAGTGGCAGTTGAATTCCATCATACTGGAAGCGCAGTGAATCAGGCAGCTCTGAGAGTTCTCCATTACTGACATCATACACTGTCTTCATCATTGTCAAAGTGCTTGGGAAAATAACGGTTAGTTTTTTTATATTAATAGGGCTTTTGAAGGTTTTATTAGGGTTTAATATTATTTTTGTTATTGATACTTCACCATTTATATGAACATTAACGGTATCAAACTCAACCTCTGTGTAATCAGATATTACAGGTTTATATTTGTCTATTGCTTTGATCAACTGGGTTTCAGCATAAAATTTAAATCCAAACCATGCTGCAGGAGCAACAAAAAAAATAGGTATTAAGAATGATTTGATCAAGAAATTAATCATAGGCTTACCTGAATACGGTATTGCTGCGTAAGGTGAACATCTGATGATGATTCACTCCTTTATAAAAAATATGTTCTTGATCTTATTGTTTATCAAGTAATGCGTGTTTTATTTTTAATTGGCTGTGTGAGATGCTGAGCAAGTGTCATATTTTAAATTTTTTTTTGGTTTCTTATGTTGCTTGTCAAAAAAACAAGTTCTTCTAATATTCTGTTTTTTCTAATATTGTTATATTCATCGTATAGGGCTGGCATGCTTTAACTAACTTAATGAAAGGACTCTTATCTGAAACAACGTTGATTGAAAAGGATTTTCTATGAACCCTCCAGGCCCGCCACCATCAGGAACACCCGTTGGCCCTTCAGTTCACCCAACTCATTCCGGTGCTGGTGAAACAGCAGAGACAGGTACAACGTCAACCAGGCAGAGAGTCTCGCCTCATCCAGCCGAAAGGCGCATTCCCAGAAATGATAACCCTGTCAGGAGTAGTGGGCTACCTGACAATATTCAGCCAACAAGTGCTACCGGAGGTACGGTTCCCCCAAATAGAGCGGGGGGGGCTGAAGGAATCAAGCGTGATCTGAACAGGCTTTTGGCCGATGATAAGCCTCTGGAACAAAGTTTCAGAAAAAACGAGGAGATGAGATATATTGATGCGACGACAACTGCACTGGAAAAAATCCAGGATGCAATGAATGGCAAATGGGATCTTCCAAATGATAAGTTAAGGACTGCATTTAAAAAAGCGCATAAGGCAGCCATTAAAACTCTTAGAGAAGACAAGTCGAGTGATGTCAAACTAACTTTTAATTCGCCCGATGGACAACGGGTTCGTTTAATTCCACCTGAGCTGGATGGTTTGGATTTATCTGACTTGAAGTCATGGTTGCAGGGATCTCTGGAGTTAGTGGGTGAACTGAAATCGGAAAAACAGTCTGCTTATGATGCAGGTCTTATCGAGCAGGCCATTACTGATGGTGCCCGTGATTTTAATACTCTCCTTTCTCAGCTGGCGCAGCTCGGCTCATCCGAGCAAGAGATTCTGGGCTTCCAGGCCCGCTTTCATGCCATACAAAACCCAATTATCAGCCTTTCTTTTGATGGCAGTAGCCAGCATTCTTCAGATAGACCAGGGAACCTTGGTACTCCCGAGGCATTAGAGCCAAATCCCTCCATTAAAATTACCAATGACCCTGAGAAGGCATCGGTGGTTTCTGAAGACGGGGATTCAGCTTTTGAGGAAGAAACTATTCCACCTGACGCTGATCACAAGAAACGGATTGAAAGAGCCAGGAAAGCTCACAAAGACCTCGCTTATCACAGGTATAACTCAAAAGAAACCAGTGGAGAAACGCTTGATGCCAAAGCGACGTTGATGGCGGAGTTGGAAAAACGTTTACGAGGCAAGGCTGAGAGTGATGAGGATGCTGACTCTGGTGTCTCGGCATTTTCCCGGACAAACCCGCAACGCTCAAATAGGTCGCCAGCCATTAGCACAAACGCTTCTTCAGCGGATGAATCCAGCCCTTATAGACCTTCTGGTGATAAAACGGGAGACCTTGGGAGACGTGTGGATTTTGAAGATGAAGCCATTACCCGGGATGATGGTGTACCGCCCGCCCAGTCGATACCTATGTTACAGGTTAAGAATGATGATGGTGTCGGCTTATTCCGTGCTTTGTTTGCCTATTATACCGGAGACAGTAACTGGCAGAATGCTTCGGAAGATCAAGTACGTAAAATGATAAGAGACGGGTCTATCGCTCAACCGGTAAAACTGGCCATTGAAGTTGCTACCCGTAAGTACCTTAAGCTGGATCCTTACAACAATGACTCGATGGACCCTCACAACATAGCTCAGCATGCCATAGCACAGAAGATCAATGAGTTGGATGATCAGGGGGTTTTAGTCCGGGAAATTTTTGCCAGGGCAATAGTGGATGGAAAGTTCTCTGACGAATCTTTCCATCGTCTTCCAGAGGTGCTTGGTATCACCGGTTTAATGACCAACAATCCCCGTGATCCCTATGCTTTTGAAATGAAAGTTTTTTCCAGGTTTATTATGGATACACTTCGCAAGACGCTGGGCGTGCCTGAATCCAGTGGTGATAACCCAGGATTTCGAAGGCTGAATAAAGGTTTTGGTGTGGTGTTAGGCGCTGACAATCAGCAGGATGAGGATTAAGAGAGATAGTGTCGCAGAACCTGATAAAACTTCCGGTTTATCTTCAGCGCGGGAAGAGATGAAGGTTATGGCTCCACCAGAGGATGACAAGACGCCTGAAACGTTAGGGGATAACCGCAATAATGGATTGCCGTTGAACTATTTCCAGGGAAAAATGTTCAGATGAAAAAATGTCTGGATACAAGTTGTCAATTTCCGAAGTGAATGAGCAACGGCGTGCGGCCAACCAAAACGGGAAAATATAAATGGAAACAAGCTCTGTTCCTACCAATAATAGTACGAGTCACTGTTTGATTTGCCTGGAAGATTTTACCAGTCGGCCCGGCCATGATGCAGTCAGCCTGAATTGTCATCACGTTTTTGGCCGATCGTGCATCATTCGCTGGGGAAGCAATAACCCGACCTGCCCTGGCTGCCGGGCACCGTTCGACCCCGATCAGATATATGACAGGTATATCACCATAACCAGACGTTTGATCAGAACAGTGGCAGCAGTTGCCTCGTACTTCAGGACTACCTTCTTGGACAGCCACTTCGCACTTGGCAGCATGGTCTTTACCACTGGAGGAGGGTTGATCCCCACCTTTGCCCGACTCCTTCCTCATCAGCCGAACGCTGCTTATATTATCGCGGGTTATTCCATCGGCGGCATCGCCGTTAGTTCTGCAGCTTGTGTTGCATTAGCCTCTAGTTACACTGCTCTGTTTCCCGCAAGCAGTCGTAGTTTGGCCATTGCCATGAGCAAGGGTGCAGCCCTTGGCATTGGCGTTTCAGGCCTTGCTGGCTTCTTTGTTGGAGCCATTGTACGTTCTGAAAATTCCAGCCTTCTTGCCTCTGCTATTGATTCAGGCATCCATGGCATGGCCGGGGGGCTGATGGTCGGAGCGACTATTGGCACAGTAGCCCTGGTAACCAAGTATCTGTGTCCGTAATCCCGCGCCTATACACTGAGGAAATTGCCCGGAAAGAGGCTTAGTGTTTTGCTCACTATGCAGAGACTCGCTTTATGAGGGCGGGAAGGTCATGTTCTGGTTTTCTGGATATTGCAAAGGCGGCAGTAAAAGGTAGGATAGCTGTTGGTTGAAAAAAGATAATCATAGAGGATGTGACCATGAGTAAGCTATATGGGGTGCCACTATCACCCATGGTTCGAAAAGTACTGCTGGCTCTGGAAATAAAACAGATTGACCATGAACTGGTGCCGGTTACCCCGTTTATGAAACCGGAAGGCTTTGAAAAAATCAGTCCCTTGAAAAAAATTCCTGCCTGGGAAGATAACAAAGTTACCCTGGCGGATTCGACGGTGATCTGCGAGTACCTTGAGGACCGTTATCCAGAACAGGCTCTCTACCCAAAAATGCCTGAGGAAAAAGCGAAGGCCCGCTGGTTTGAAGAGTATGCCGATACGGTGATGTTGCCGGTACTGGGAACGGCCTTTTTTGAGCGTGTGGCCAAGAAGCTGATTAACCAGCCTGCTGACGAAGTCAAAGTGCAGGAAATTTTACAAACCAAATTGCCACAGATTTGTGTTTATTTGGAATCTCAGGTTCCGGAAACAGACTTTCTGTTTGGGGGAGATCTTCAGTTGGCCGATATTGCCCTGGCCACCCACTTTATTAATCTCGCCCATGCTGGAGTCCAGATTGAGTCGGTAGAGTATCCGGTGCTGTCGGCTTATATTGATCGGCTTTTCCAGCATCCGGCCGTGGCACACAGGATTGCTGAAGATAAAAAGGTATTTGGCGGTAAGTAATCAAGGAATTAAAAAGGTCGCCGCCCGCTTCCCGCCACCCGTTGCCCGCAAAAGCACAAGCGGTTCCGGCTTTTCCGGCAGCGGGTAGCTTCCGTAGAAATGTGGAAGTTATTTCAAGACTGTTCCTTACATACGCTTGATGGTTATTAATTCTGGAATGGATAGACTGAACCCAGGTTAAGAATTTGTGTAAGTTCATCCAGGGCAGTTCGGGATTCTGTCAGTAAAAACGGGTCGGCCAAGTCTTTTTCCGACAACTGGTCACGATAGTGCTTTTTGACCCAGTGGCTGAGGGTTGCAAAGCGCTGGTCGTTGATCAGGCAATGTTGATTGGTCGCTGCCAGTTCCCGGTCATTTAATACCACTCTCAGTCGCAGGCAGGCCGGGCCTCCGCCGTTATTCATGCTCTGGCGAAGATCAAAAACCTTTAGATCCGTAATAGGGCAACTTGCGTCATTGAGTAAGCTTTGCAGGTAACTCCAGACCGCAGGTTCATTTTCACACTCAGAGGGGACAACGATCATGGTTTCGCCATTTTCCAGCGATAGGAGCTGGCTATTGAACAGGTAGGTTCCTACTGCCTGGGCTACTGAGACCTGTTGATCTGCTACTTCAACAATATGGAAGTCCATCGACCCATAAGCCTTTCTTAATGACTCATAGACAGCAGCCTGCTCCACAAATGCCTGTTCATGGCAGAACAGCAGGTTGCGGTTGCCGACAGCGATAACATCATTATGAAAAACGCCCTGATCGATAACCGCCGGGTTTTGTTGTGCCAATACCACCTTGTCCGGATCAAGCTGATGCAGGCGGGTGATAGCCTGGCTGGCTTCAAGACTCTGGCGGGCAGGGTATTTCTGTGGTGAGGTACTGTGTTGGTTAAATGCTTCCTGGCCATAAACGAAGAATTCAACGCCCTGTTCGCCATATTCCCGGCAAAAACGGGTGTGGTTCGCGGCCCCTTCATCGCCAAAGTATTCGGTGGAGGGCAGAGCCTGATGGTGAACAAAGTGGTCAGGATTATTAAACGTCGATTTTAGTATTTTTCCGGTAACGTCATGTTCAATAGAGCGGTGGAATTTATTGATTAAGTTAGCCGGCGTGAAATGTACTTTACTATCAGCGCAGTCAGTACTGGGAGAGACCGTCGCTGCATTGGCGGTCCACATACTGGAAGCGGAACAGCAGGCTGCCAGAACGGCAGGCATCTGTTGCGCCGCGTCAGACAGGACCCGTGAGTCACTGCCTGTGAAACCCAACCTTCGCAGAGTGGCAATATCCGGGCGCTCCTGGGGGGCTAAGACGCCCTGGATAAAGCCCAGTTCACTGAGCGCCTTCATTTTCTCCAGACCCTGGAGAGCCGCTTCCCTTGGGTTTGCTACTTTGCCCGCATAATGGATTGAGGCCTTGTTACCCTGGGATAACCCTGCATAGTTGTGGGTAGGGCCGACCAGTCCGTCAAAGTTGGCTTCTATTGTTTTCATTATTGACTACTTCACCATTGGGTCCATGGGGACTGTTTACAAATCAAGCCCGGGTGCCAGTTCTTTGGGCATACACAGTGACTCCGACTCAACACTGGCCACCGGGTAAGCGCAGTAATCTGCAGCGAAATAGGCGCTGGGGCGGTGGTTGCCACTGTCACCGGGGCCGCCAAAAGGTGCGGCACTGCTGGCACCGGTGATTGGACGATTCCAGTTAACGATACCCGCGCGTACTCTCTGCAAAAAGAACTGGTACTGCTCTGGTGCTTCACTGAATAATCCTGCGGAGAGACCAAAACGGGTGTTATTGGCTTCTGCAACGGCATCTTCAAAACGATCGTAACGAATAATTTGTAAGAGTGGGCCAAAGTATTCTTCATCGGGACGGTCTTTGATATTGGTCACATCAATAATACCCGGAGATACCAATCCGGTGCCCGCTTGAAGATGTGTTGATGAAAGCAGGCTTTTGCCTCCCAGGTTTTGCAGCGTTTCCTGGGCTGCCAATATCTGTTTGGCCGCAGCTTCAGAAATAAGCGCTCCCATAAAAGGCGCTTCTTGATCATCCCATTGACCTACTTTAATGTTGGCCGCAGCTACAGTGAGTGCATCAACAAACTGATCCCCCCAGGGCGTCGCAGGAACAAAAAGACGTCGGGCACAGGTACAGCGCTGACCTGCGGTAATAAATGCTGAATGAATAGTGTCGTGTACTGCAGCTTTGGTATCTGCCATCTCGGTGACAATCAGCGGATTGTTGCCGCCCATTTCCAGCGCCAGGATTTTTCCCGGCTGGCCGCTGTACTGCTGGTGGATCATCTTGCCGGTGTTTGAACTGCCGGTGAAAAACAGGCCATCAAGACCGGGGTGCCCGGCCAGAGCAATGCCAGTTTCTTTTTCTCCCTGAACCAGATTGATAACTCCGTCGGGTATGCCCACCTGCTGCCAGAGTTTCATCGTGTATTCTGCAACGGCCGGTGTTAATTCGCTGGGCTTGAAAACCACCGTGTTACCAGCCAGCAGTGCGGGAACAATATGCCCATTGGGAAGGTGACCCGGAAAATTGTAGGGGCCAAATACTGCAACAACCCCGTGTGGTTTGTGACGAATCACGGCTTTTCCTACGGGCATGGCATTTTCAACAGTACCGGTCCGCTCATGGTAGGCTTTTATTGAAATAGCGATTTTCCCGGCCATAGCAGCCGCTTCCGTTTTCGCTTCCCAAAGCGGCTTGCCGGTTTCTCTGGCAATGATTTCCGCCAGAGCCTCTTTATTCTGCTCCAGCTCATTGGCAAACGCCTTAATGAACGCCTCTCGTTCCTGAAATGGGCGAAAAGCCCAGTGATGACTGGCTTCCCGGGCGGCGCTTATCGCCTGATCTACCTGTTCTGCTGTGGCACTGGCACCCTGCCAGAGCATATTGCCTGTTCCCGGATTTTCTGATGAAAAGGGTTTGCCATTTGCCTTAAGCCACTGTCCATTGATAAACAGGCATTGTTGTTCATTTGTGTCTGACATGGTCTTAATCCTCTCAATTCGTTGACTCAGAATGACTAGTACACGGTTTCAATGTAATTGATGGGTTTCCTCTATCAGTGACGTCCAAACTCCGTTCGTCCTGAGCGGAGTCGAAGGGCGTAAACTCCATACCCTGA